>DQVA01000061.1 GCA_015661965.1 Candidatus Bipolaricaulota bacterium | reverse complement strand
GGAATATCCTGGCAAAACCTGCAGCTTAACGGCATCGTGGCCACCGGTGCTTATTCGAGCCCGCGACGGGCTTGACGAACAAACCGGGCCCCGCTATTCTCGAAGCGGTTCGATGAATAGGTCTCCTACCATCCGGGACGTGGCCAAACGGGCCGGCGTGGCGGTCTCCACCGCCTCCCTTGCCTTAAACGGAAAACCCTATGTGAGCAGGGAAACCCGCTTTAAGGTCCTCCAGGCCGCCGAGGAGCTGGGGTATCACCCCCATACCTTGGCCAAGAACCTGGCCGATGGCCGCACCAGGAACCTGGGCCTGATCACCCCTATCTCCCTGGAACACCTGTTCGCATCCGCCGGCTTCTTCTCCTGCCTCATCCGGGGGATGCACAGAGCCGCCGCCGAACACGGCTACAACCTCTCGCTCCATATAGCCGAATCCGAGGACGAAGCCGTATCCCGCGTCCGCGCAGCCATCCGCGGCCGCAGCGTGGACGGGCTCATCATCACCAACCCCACCGTCACCTGTCCTTACCTGCGGGACTTGAAACGCCACCGCATCCCGTTCGTGTTCATCGGGCGCCCTTCCGAGGAGGCCACCTACGTGGACAATGACAACGTGGAGGTGAGCCGCATCGGGGTCCGGCACCTCATCGAGTGCGGGCATAGTCGCATCGCCTTCCTCAATGGCCCGGCCCAGTTCACCTTCTGTGTGGACCGGCTCTTGGGCTATCGGGCTGCACTGGCGGAGGCCGGGCTTCCCCACGACGAGGACCTGGTGTGGTCCTCTGACCTGACCGAGGGGGCCGCCTACCAGGTGGTGTGGGAGCTGGCCCCCCGACATCAGTTCACCGCCCTGTTCGCCGGAAGCGATGTCCAGGCGGTGGGCGCCATCCGGGCGCTGCAGGCCCAGGGCTTCAGGGTCCCCCAGGACGTGGCCGTGGTGTGCGTTAACAATACCGACCTCACCCGGCACTTTATCCCCTCCCTCACCGCTGTGGACCTCCACGAGTACTGGCTTGGCTATTGGGCGGTGAAGCGCCTAGTTCAGACCATCGACGGAGAGAAGACAGAGCATCCGGTGCTCATCCCCGGAGAGCTCGTGGTGCGCGAGTCTTGTGGCTGCCAACCAGAACCCCAGGCGGAAGGAGGTGATGGCGCGGGAGCACCCACGCGGATTAAACCAAAACGAAATTCCCACCAAGGAGGGTGAGACAAGATGCTAAAGCGCGTGGTCGTATGGGGCATGGTAGTGGGGCTTGGCCTCAGCATGGTGGTCTGGGGCGCCCCGGTGGTGGTCAAGGTCTGGCAGTCCGAGGGTTATGGCCTTGAGGCGGTGGAGGAACTCATCGAGAGCTTAGTACCGGGGATCGACCTCCAGATCTCCGAGTACCCCTATGGCGAGCTCCGCATGAAGCTGTTCACTACGTTGGCCGCCGGGGACCCCAGTGTGGTCCCGGACATCGTGATGGTGGACTCCATCTGGCTGGGGGAGTTCGTGGAGGGAGGGTATCTGGCGGATCTCACCGCAGTGGTGGCGGACGAGGCGGCCGACTGGTTCACCGCCTTCCGGAACGGTTCCCAGTGGCCGGCTGGCGGCGGCACCTATTACGGCTTGTGGTACGACACCGATGTCCGGGTAACCATGTACTGGCCGGATCTCCTCCTTCAGGCTGGGGTCAACGCCGGTGACCTCCTGTACTGGGATACCTTCATTCCCGCCGTCAAGCAGCTGAACGAGGCCTTGGCCCCCGAAGGGATCGGAGGATTCCGGTTCGACATGGCCGGCTCTTGGGCGGCCGACTTCTTCTTCTACCCCTTCCTGTGGGCGGAAGGCGGGGAGATTCTGGTCCAGGAAGGCGGCCAGTTCGTCCCGGCGTTCAACTCCGAGGCCGGCGTACGGGCCCTCCAGTTCCTAGTGGATCTGGTGAGCGAGGGCGGGGTGGAGCCTCAGATGGAGTGCTTCTGGGGCAATGATTGGGCCGCCCGCAAGTGGGCCGCCTACATCCACGGGAACTGGGCCACCAGTGAGTCCCGCTTCCCGGGCACCACCGCGGCCGAGCGGATGCAGAAGGTGGCCGTGCTGCCCTACCCCGTGTCCGAGCCGGGGAAGACCCCGGTGACCCTGGCCGGCGGCTGGATCATGACCATCCCCGCGGCCCTGCAGCAGGGAGCGCCCGATCGGTACGCCAAGGCCACGGAGGTGATGGCGACCTTCCTGAGGGCCGACGTGATGGCCGAGTACGCCTCTGCCCTGGCGCGGATCCCGGTCCGGGCCGCCCTGATGGAGGAGCCTTATCAGAGCATGTTGGCTGAGAACATCGAGTTCTTCAGCTTCTACTCCAAGATGGCCTCCATCGCCCGGGTCCGCCCCGCCATCCCCCAGTGGAGCCAAGTGGCGGACGCCGT
>DQVA01000186.1 GCA_015661965.1 Candidatus Bipolaricaulota bacterium | reverse complement strand
GCCGACTACGCCGTCGATTACCCCATCTTCACCGTGGCCTCGGGGCCGGCAGCGAGCGTCCGGGGGGCCGTCTACCTCTCCGGGATCGAGGACGGGGTGGTGGTAGACATCGGAGGTACCTCAACCGATGTCGCTTATATCGTAAACGGCTTTCCTCGTGAGTCCTCCATCACCGTGACCATCGGGGGGGTAAAGACGAACATCCGCTGCCCAGACCTCCTCTCCATCGCCCTAGGCGGGGGGACGATTGTCAAGCACCAGGGCGGCGAGGTGTTGGACCTCGGGCCTGAGAGTGTGGGCTACAACCTGGTGCGCCTTGGGAAGTCGTTCGGAGGTCCGCTCCTCACGGTGCACGACGTAGCCGTGGCCCAAGGCGTTCTGGATCGAAAGCTCGACGTTTTCAAGACCCACTTCGTCACCCGCCCGGAGGTGGTGAAGGCCGTCCCAAAACAGCTTGTGACATCTGCCTGGATCAAGGTCAAGGAGAGGCTGGAGGAGGCCATCGACAAGATGAAGACCACGGCCGAGCCAGTGCCGGCGATCCTCATCGGGGGTGGAGCCATGGTGGTCCCGCGGGGGGGGATCGCCGGGGTGTCACAGGTCCTGAGCCCTGACCATTTCGAGGTGGGCGGAGCAGTGGGCACCACCATCGCCGAGATCGGGGCCTACGCCGAGGGGGTGGTGGACCTGGAGCGGGAGGACCGGGATGCGGCCATCACCCGGGTTACTGAGCAGGCCATGGATAACGCCGTACGCGCTGGGGCCATCCGCGACACGGTCGAGGTGGTGGACGTGGAGGAGATCCCGTTCACCTACATGCCCGGCAAGAGGGAGAAAATCCGGGTGCGGGTGAAGGGAAAGATCCTCACATGAAGGGGCAAGCGATGGGCGCACGTGAAATCCTGGCCGACTGGGGTGTGAAGGAATACCGGGTGATCGACAAGGGGGCGATTCAGGAGATCACCTTGGGGGCGTCGATCCTGGCCACCGGGGGTGGCGGGGACCCGGAAATCGGCCTTCTTTGGACCTACAAGGTGCTCGCTGAGGGCAAGGATATTATCATGGTGGATCCCGCCTGGGTGCCCGACGATATCCAGGTAGCGAGCCCCGCCTGCTTGGGGGCGGCCCTCGTCCTCACCGAGAAGCCCCCTTCAGGCCGGGTGCTGAACCTGGCCATGCGTCGGCTCGAGCGGTACCTAGGCCGGCCCATCCAGGCCACCATCCCCATCGAGTGCGGGGGGGTGAACTCCCCCGTGGCCTATGCCGCGGCCGGGGAGCTGGGGGTGCCGGTGATCGACGTGGACGGCATGAACCGGGCCTTCCCCGAGCTCCAGATGACCTCTTGGGTGACCCATGGGGTGCACGCCTCGCCCACCGTGTCCGTGGACGACCGGGGCAATGTCACCGTGATCGACACCGGGGAGGACGACATGCTGGCCGAGAACCTGGCCCGCCGGGCAGCCATGGCCTACGGCGGGATCTCCTGGATCGCCACCTACCCCATGACCGGCCGCGAGGTGAAAAGCTCCTCCATCGTCTACTCCCAAAGCATCGCCTGGGCCGTGGGCAGGGCGGTCATGCGGGCGAGGAGGGAGCACCTGGACCCCATCGAGGAGCTCCTTGGGAGCCTGAGGCGCGAGCGAGGGGTGAAGGGGTTCCAGGTCTTCAAGGGGAAGATCGTCGATATCTGCCGGGAGTTCGGCTCCGAAACGACAAAGGGCTTCACCTTGGGCAAGGTAATCATGGAGGGGATCGACCACTACCGGGGGCAGAAAGCAGAGCTTGATTTTCAAAACGAGTGGCTGATCCTCAGGGTCGATGGGGAGGTGCGATGTCTTCCTCCCGACCTCATCGCAATTCTCGACTCCGAAACAGGTGAACCCATCCGCACCGATATCATGAAGTACGGCTATCGGGGCACGATCGTGCTGATCCCGGCCCACGAAAGGATGCGCACCGAGCGAGGGATCGAGCTCTTCGGTCCCCGTCATTTCGGATACGAACTCGATTATGTTCCGGTGGAGGAATTGAACGCTTAAGGAGGTGAACATGACCTCTGACGTCAAGGCGTTGATCGAATCGACCCCCCTGTACCGCGCTCTGGTGCGGGTGGTGGTAGAAAAGCCGTACATCGAACGACAGGAGCTTGCCGAAAAGCTGAACGCATCCGAGGAGGAACTCGAGCAGGCCCTGACGGCCCTAGGCGACAAGCTGGTGGTTTTGGAGCTCGCCAGCCAGGCCGATTCCAGCGTGGAGTCCCGGGTTCCCAAGCGGGTGTACCTGATCAACCCGGAGATCGAGGCCGAAATCCGTAAACTCCTTTAGCCCATGGACTACAGTGAACGCCTCGCAGCGATCAGAGATTGGATGGAGGAGCACGCTGTGGACCTCGTAATCCTGCTTGACCGGGCCAATGCGCGCTATTTGACAGGATTTCGGTTAAACAGTACCGCAACCTCCCTGCTGGTGGTCGATGGGGATGGCGAGCCCACCTACATCGTGGCCCAGTTGGACCTTGAGCGGGCGCGAAGGGACTGTTGGATTGAGAACGTCATCCCCTTTCCCGAGGATCCTCCCGATTACCTGGCGGCCCTGGCTCCCCTGTTTCGTGCCGGCATTCGCCGGGTGGGGGTTGAGCGGGATCGGCTTTCCCTTGCCCAGGCGGAAAGGCTGTCCCGGCTGGCAGGGGCCCCCCTTGAGTATGTGGATGTGCACGAATTTATGGCCGAGCTGCGTGTGGTGAAGTCGGAGCAGGAGCTGGACATGATCCGGACGGCTGCCAGCATCGCTGATCGGGTGATGGAGGAGATAACCCACGAGGTCCGCCCGGGCGTTGCGGAGCAGGAGCTGGCGGGCTTGGCGGAGTACCTGTTGAGGCACGAGGGGGCGGAGGGCCCCTCCTTCGAGCCGTTCTTCATGTCTGGGGAAAACGCCTGGCTTCCCCAGCGGGTTGCGTCGGGTAAAGTGCTCGCTTCCGGGGAGTTGGCGCTCCTTGACATGGGGGCGGTGTACGGGGGGTATTGTTCGGACCTCACCCGCACGTTCGCCGTGGGCGAAGTTTCCGAACAGCAACGCCGGATATTTCGGGCGGCCCGGGAGGCCCAAGCCGCTGCCATCGAGGCCATCCGTCCCGGGGTCGTGGCCTCCGCGGTGGATCAGGCGGCCCGGGAGGTCATCGGGGCCGCCGGATTGGGGAGGTACTTCCCCCACATCACTGGGCATGGAGTGGGGGTGTCCATCCACGAGGCCCCCATCCTCGATCGGGGTGTCGACTTGCCCCTCAGGCCGGGCATGGTGGTAACCGTGGAGCCCGGGGTCTACGTTCCAGGGCTGGGGGCGGCCCGGGTGGAGGATATGGTGGTGGTGACGCAAACGGGCTGTGAAGTGCTCACCAACGCCCCCCGGGACCTGGTGTGAAAGGGGAGGAGATGGGCGTCCGGGAGATCCTGGCCGAGTGGGGAGTGAAGGAGTACCGGAGGATAGACAAACGGGCCCTGGCCGAGATCACCTTGGGGGCATCGATCCTGGCCACCGGAGGGGGCGGGGATCCGGAGATCGGGCTCCTTTGGGCGTACAACGTGGTGGACCAGGGGAACGAGATCCTGCTGGTGGACCCAGAGGACATGCCCGACGAGGCCCTGGCCACCATCGCCGGGTGCCTGGGGGCGGCGCTGGTGTTGACGGAGAAGCCCCCCAACGGCCGGGAGCTCTTCTGGTGTTACGAGGCCCTGGGGCGGTACATGGGGAAGCCGGTCCAGGCGGTGGTTCCCCCGGAGGCGGGCGGGGTGAACACCCCCGTGCCCATGGCGGTGGCCGGGGCGGTGGGGGTGCCGGTGATCGACGCCGACGGCATGGGCCGGGCCTTCCCCGAGCT
>DQVA01000059.1 GCA_015661965.1 Candidatus Bipolaricaulota bacterium | reverse complement strand
GGGGTGGTGGGAGGGGGGAAGGCGTGGGAGGAGTGGGTGGCGGCGGCACCGGGGGCAGTTCCACCCCCGGGACCTCCAGGGTCAAGCCACGCAGGTTGAATCCCACATGGGGGTCGCAGTCCACGAGCCGCTGAACGATGAACACCAACTCCGAACCCGGGATCGGCGGCCACCAAGTGAATTCTGCCTCACCTGCCACCGTGTACCAGGCGGGGGTGCAGCCGGGGCCTCGGTTGGTGAGCATGAGCTCCATCCGGTTCCAGTCCCCTTGCCCGGTGCCGTAGTAGACGCGCACCAGGACATCCCGGCCCACACAATCGTGGCAGTAATCCTCGGCCATCCCTTCCAAACGAAGGATGAGCTTTACCCCTTGAGGAACCCCCCCGAAGCGCCAGCTGGCTTTCTCGTGGAGGCGGGGATCGCTGAGCCAGCATAGCCCCCCTTCCGAGTCGCCACTGCAGGAGAACTCGTAAGCGGTGTACACTTGCCCCAGCGCGAAGCCCGCCACCAGTATCCCCAGCGCTGCTACCCCTACTAGTTTAATTTTCATGCGCCGCCCCCCTTCCCTACGTTAAAGGAGCTGACACCATTCTAGGTAGTTACCGCCAGCGAGACAAGTATTTTCCTTACGTTCAGGCACGGCCTAGCCGGCGGCCGCGGGGTCACCCCTGCGGTAAGGCACCGGGAGGGGCCAGCTCGGCTGCGGTGCGAAAAGCGAATCTGTCGGTCATGCCGGCGATGTAGTCCCGCACCACCTCCTGCACGATCCGCTCTTCCCGCCCTTCCCTCTCTTCCAAGGGGAGGTCAGCGGGGAGGGCGGCTACCTTCTCCCGGATCAGCCTGGCGGTGTCCGGCGGCAGGAGCCGGGGGTCCCGGGTGAACGCACGCCACAGGAGGCGCACCGTCTCGATCCCCCGCTGGCGCATTCTCAGCACGCGGTAGTTGTAGTAAAACCGTTGGAACAGGAACTCATGGAGCTCGGTGAACATCCGTTGCACCCGGGGGGAGAAACACACCGTGAGCTCCGGAAGCTCCCGGGCATCCTGGGGGGCCCGTATGCCCAGTTTATCAATCCGCATACGGGTATGCGCGATCACGTCGTGGACCAGGAACGGGATCACTTTGCGTCGGAAAGGGCCCGATCCCTTCCTCCGGAGCGCTTTATAGATCCGCAGGCTCTTGAAGTCCCTTTCTTCCAAAATCCCGGCCCGCAGGCCATCGTCCAGGTCGTGGGAGATGAACGCCACCGGATCGGCCACGTTTATCACCTGGCCCTCCAGGGTAGGCAGGCGCTCCGGTTCCAGTTGCTTGAACTTGGCCGGATCCAGACGGTGCTTCCATATGGCGTGTTTGAGGATCCCCTCCCGTACCTCCCAGGTGAGGTTCAGCCCCCGGTGTCCCTGATGGAGATAAGCTTCCTCCAGCTCCTCCACCACCCGTACCGAGTGCTCGTAGTGGCGAAAGCCGCCCGGCACAAGCTCATCTAAGGCCTCCTCCCCGGAGTGGCCGAACGGGGTGTGGCCCAGGTCATGACCCAGGGCGATCGCCTCCACCAGGTCCGCGTTCAGGCCCAGCGCCCGGGCGATGGTGGTGCCGATCTGAGCCACTTCCAGGGAGTGGGTGAGCCGGGTGCGGTAGTGATCTCCTTCGTGGATCACGAACACCTGGGTCTTGTACTCCAGCCTGCGGAAGGCCTTGCAGTGGATGATGCGGTCCCGGTCCCGCTGGAACTCGGTGCGCAGCCCATCTGGTTCCACCGGATGATCCCGTCCCCGGGAGCGGAACGAGCGCACCGCATACGGGGCCAGATCCCGGTCCTCCCGCCGCTCCAGTTCCTCCCGTACCGTCACCGGGCCCCCCGCTCAAAGCGCTTCATGGCCTCCCGGGCCCGCCGCTCCTCCTCCTCCTCGATGATCTTGCGGCGCTTGTCCACCTTGGTCCTGCCCTTGGCCAAGGCCAGCTCCACCTTGGCATAGCCCCGCTCGTTGAAATAGAGGGACAGGGGGACCAGGGTATAGCCGGCTCGGGTCACCTTGCCCATCAGGCGGGCGATCTCCCGACGTTTCAGGAGGAGTTTCCTTGGCCGCTCCGGATCGTGGCCAAAGTAGGAGCTGGGCTGGTAGGGGGCGATGTGCATCCCGTGCAGCCACACCTCCCCCTCCTCCACCTTGGCGTAGGCCTCGTCCAGGGACACCCGCCCCGCCCGCACCGACTTCACCTCCGAGCCGGTGAGGGCGATCCCGGCCTCGTAGGTTTCTTCCACCGCGTAATCGCGGCGGGCACGGCGATTGCGGGCCACCACCTTCCTGGGCATGGCGGGGAAAAGCTATCCCAGTTCCCCCCACGGCACAACGTCAGGGCACCGGACACGGCATCGCACAGCCGGAGTCCCGTTCCGGAGAAAGCGGGCTACAGCCCCCGGGGCATGTTAGCCCCTGGCAGGTCCCCGGCTAAAAGGGCCAGAAGCGGCGATCTTGCCACACCCGCTGTCTCAGGTCCTCGTCCAGCGCCATCAGCAGCTCCAGGTGCGTCCGCTCCCAATCGGCCAGCCAGCTGAACAGCTTCGCCACCTCGCCTTGAGAGGCACGCGCTTGCTCGGAGTAGAAGGCCACGGCCTTTTCCTCCAGCGCCATGGCGGCGTAGATGGCGGCGGCTTCGTAGCCCGCCTCCCGGATTCCCCGCTTTACCTCATCGGTGAGCACCGCCTCCACCGTGAGGGCGGGCTGGACTTGGGGCAGGGGCAATGAGCCGCCCTCCTCGGCCAGGAGCGTCTTGCCCAGCTCGGCCAGGGCCTGGATGTGTCGCTCCTCCTCCTCGGCCATGGTGGCGAAGATCTCCCGCACCGCCTCGGCCTCGGCCTGGGTGGCCACCCCGCGGTAGAAGTCCCGACCCCGCTGCTCGAGCAGGATGGCCTGTTTCACGATCCCCTCCAGCTGTCCCCCCATAGTAGACCTCCTTTCCGTCCGCGTACCAGTTTAACGCATCGCCCATGATCGCCAGCGTGTTGTCTCCTGCGGCGGGGCGGACTAAGCTGATGGGGAGGAGGTGAGCCTATGACGAGGGTGGTTGTGGCGGTGGTGCTCTTGGCGGGCCTGCTTGCGATCCCCGGGTGTTTGTTTCCCTTAAATCTGGTTGAAGAGGGCCCTGAGGGGAAGCTGGCGGTGGTCCTGGATCCCGCCGGCGGTTACGACCTGTTCTTCACCGGTGGGGCCATCTGCCTTTTCGATGAGGAAGGTGTGTTGGAGAGGCAGCTCCTTAACCTCGAAGACCGGGAAGGGGCCGGCGACCTCAGCTGGTCCCCGGCCGGGGACGAGCTTGTGGGGGTGATATTGGAAGTGGAGGGGGAGTTTAACACCCCCAAGGAATGGCGGTTGGTGCGCCTGCCCCTTGTCGGTGAGCCGCAGGTTTTGTTGCGGGCGGATTACCCATTGGTGTCCCCTCGGTACGAGCAGACGGGGAGCGCGGTGTTGTACATCGCTGCCCCCGAGGAGAAGTCCGAGCTACATCGGCTGGACCTCTCCAGTGGCCAGGACGAGCTCCTTTTCTCCGACGTCCTTGCCTATCTACCATCCCCGGATGGGCTCTTCCTCATAAGTTCAGCGGGGGAGCTCAGGGGGCCGGCCGGGGAGGTACTGGCAAGCTTCCACTGTCCGGAGGAGGATTGCCAGTTGTTTCTGTTCCTGTGGCCGCGGCTGTTCCTGGACATCTCGCCTACCGGGGAGTTCCTGGCCCTGGTAGTGGCGGACCGTCCCGGGCTCATCTCCCCGGAGGTGGACCCCATTACCAGCCTTTATTTGGTGGACCTGGTAGGGGGGACCGCCGAGCGGCTGGCCACCCCCGCCTTGGCCCCCTCCTTCTCCCCGGACGGCCGGAGATTGGCGTTCACGGCCGGCACTCCGGACGGCACCCAGCTCGCTTACATCTACGACCTCGAGGGCGAGACAGTCGCCCCGCTCCCCGGGAGCGAGGGGGTGGTTTGGGTTCGGTGGGGAAACGCGGGGATCAGCGTGGCGCTGGAACGGGCAGAGGGAGGGTATAGCTTGCGACGCTGGGACGGGACCGGCTGGCGTGAGCTCCTGGCGGAGCCGTCGAGGTAGGGGGTACGATCAGGGCGTGAGCCGCTGGATCCTCCACGTGGACATGGACGCCTTCTACGCGTCCGTGGAGCAGTTGGATGACCCTTCCCTGAAGGGGAAACCGGTGATTGTGGGGGGGTTGGGCCCCCGGGGGGTGGTGGCCACCGCCTCCTACGAGGCGCGGGCCTTCGGGGTGCATTCCGCCATGCCCATGGCCAAGGCGAGGAAGCTCTGCCCCCACGGGGCATTCATCGCCCCCCGCTTTGAGCGGTACCAGGAACTGGCCACGAAAATCCAGGGGATCCTCTCCGAGTACACACCGTTGGTGGAGCCGGTCTCCCTGGACGAGGCGTTTTTGGATCTCACCGGCACCGAAGGGTTGCACGGCCCCCCTGAGCGGGTGGCGCGGGAGCTCCATGCCCGCATCCCCCAGGAGCTGGGGCTCACCTGTTCCGTGGGCTTGGCCCAGAACAAGCTTTTGGCCAAGCTGGCCTCGGACTCGGCCAAGCCCGGGGGGCTGTTGATCGTGAAGCCCGAGGACGTGCAGGGGTTCCTGGACCCGCTGCCGGTGGACAGGCTATGGGGCATCGGCCCCAAGACCGCCCGACGGTTGGCAGCCAAGGGGGTCTGCACTGTAGCGGACCTGCGGGCGGTGGACGTATCCTTGCTCACCTCTTGGTTCGGCCCCCGTACCGGGGCCCATTTGTGGCGGCTGGCCCGCGGACTGGACGATTCCCCGGTGGCCGCTGAGCGAGAGGCCAAAAGCATCTCCCAGGAGATCACTTATCCCGAAGATCTTTACGACCCGGAGGAGATCCGGGGGCAGGTACGGGCCTTGGCCCTCAAGGTAGCGGGTAGGCTCAGGGCCGATGGGCTATTGGGGCGGGTGGTGCGGCTCAAGGTCCGCTGGTCCGATTTCACCACCAACACCCGCCAGCTGCGGCTGCCGGAGCCTACCGACCATGCGCTCTTGATCGCGGAGGCGGCCCTGAGTTTGCTGGCCCGGGTGGAGGGAGAGGGGCGGGGGGT
>DQVA01000304.1 GCA_015661965.1 Candidatus Bipolaricaulota bacterium | reverse complement strand
CTCTTCCTCTGTGGTATTCAGAATCAGGAGGTAGTACCAGATCAGCTCGCCGGCCCGCCGCCCCGCCCAGTAAAGGTGCAGGTCCCCTTTGAGGCTGGGGAGGTGCGGCACGGGGGGGGCATCCGGCCGCAGCAACCTCCCCCCTGCAAGGAGCCTCCCCACCAGCCTTGCGTCGGTCATGCCGGGGCCGTCCCCGATCCCCACCGGGCCGCAGGAAAGCGCCCGCAGTACCGCGTCCTCCCACGGGCGGCCCCCTCCCAGTCCGGGATGGGGGCGTGACAGAAACAGGTCGTGGAACGGGGCCAGCCCGAAGGCGGAGAGCACCATCCCCATCAGCAGGTTTTGGCTTCGCAGCTTCCCAGGGGGGATCCAAGCCTCCAGGAGCTCCCCGTGTCCCCGGCGGGCCGCCTCGGCCAGTGCCTCCGACAAGGAGAACAGGAAGTCGGTGTAGCTGCGGGCGGAGATCACGTTCCCATGCCGGGTGGAGGCGAGGACCATGCCCATGGTGTGCATGCACAAAAGCACCGGAAGCCCGGCCTCCGAGAACGCCGCCACCATCCCGGAGAACCACCGCTCGGCGGCCTCAGGGTCGGCCCGGAGCTCGGGCCTCAGGTGCTGCTGGGTGCGGAGCCAATCATGCCAGGCTGCGATGCCGCCTTCCTCCACCAGCTCCCGGGCAATGGTCCGGTAGACCCCCGGGTCACCACCGCTCGCCCCGTACTCGTTCCGCTCCGCCAGGGCCGACAGGTGTAGCACATAAGGGAGGCCCCACCTCTCCCGCAGGGCCCGGAGCCCCTGCGGGTACTTGCGAGGGTCGCTACGATACCGGAGGGCCTTGCCGATCTCCTGGTAGGGGTACCATAGGTCCAGTCCCAGGTAACCCAGGGGGATCTGGGCCCTATGGAGGGCGTCCACCACCCTCTCCAGTTCCCGCCCATTGAGCGGGCGCAGTAGCTCCGTGTAATAGCCCCCATAAGCGTTCCACCACCCGAGCCGGGCAAGTAGGGGGTGACGTTCCATCCCGCGCGGCTGCCCCCTGGACCGGAGCAGGCGGCCCAGTTCCCTCAGGGCGGAGACGGGATCGTCCCCGGCGGCGACCAGGGTGGAGAGCTGGAAGCCGGCGGGGAGCCGCTCCACCGCCCCGGAGAGGCCCCGGGCCAGCCCACCCCGAACCCGGGCCAGGGCGCTGGTGAGGAACCAGTTCGCCGGAGCGAGGGCCAACGCCCCCTCCCCGGAATAGAGCACCACCGGGGCGAGGGCCTGCCGGGGGAGCTCCCCCCACCCCCGGCCCAGCACAGCGGTGGGCCAGTACCCACCGGGATAGCCATCCCCGGACTCGTCCAGCCCGTAGGTAACCGCCAGGAACTCGAGGTCCTCAGGCAGGGAAAAAGACGGGGCGTGGATGACCGGATCTGCGAACGAGTCCGACCGCTTGAGGCCGGAGAGCGGCCGCAGCAGCTCCACTTCCAGCCTTGCTGCCTCCTTATAGCACCGGATGGTGAAAGAGAGGAGGGGGGCGGCCCCGTGGTGATAGACCCGCCGCCACCAGGTGAACTCCCCCCAGTCATCCCGGCCCGCCCCCTGTTCCCACTCCCCAGCGGAGAGGCCCTCCGGGGAGTTCGGGAGGCCCACATCCAGGTTCACCAGAAAGGCCTTGCTGCCGATCCCGATGCGGGGGCGACCTTGCTCGTCGAAGGCCAGGTTCAGGCTCATAGCGTGACCCCTTCCGCCGGGAGCCGGAAGAACTCCCGCACCGCCAGCGTTGCTGCCCCGATCAAAAACCCATCCTCCCCCAGCTCTGCCGGCACGATGGCTAGGTCCTCCGCCTCCTTGGGGAAGGAGTGGCGGCGGACCTGCTCCTCGAAGGCGGGGAGGAACAGGTCGGCGGCGTCCAGCCTCTCCCCACCCAATACCACCGCCTCCGGGTTGAGCAGGTTCACCAGGTTCTTTACCCCGATCCCCAGTGCCCGTCCCAGCTCCGCGAACACCGCCTGGGCCGCCCGGTCCCCCGCCCTGGCCGCCGCGGCCAGCCCTTGGACGGTCCCGTGTCCCAAGGCCTTGGCCTGCTCGAGGAGGAACCGGTCGGAGGCATAAACCTCAAGACAACCCCGTTCCCCACACCGGCACAGCGGACCGTGGGGATCCAAAGTGGTATGCCCTAGCTCCCCCGCCCCGCCGGCCGCCCCCCGGTACAGCT
>DQVA01000048.1 GCA_015661965.1 Candidatus Bipolaricaulota bacterium | reverse complement strand
TGTAAGGTCTGGAAAGGTGTAACCAGTTAGAGGAAGGAGGTGGTAATCAGGCGCGGTGGTTTGTCGGATCAGATGTTTTGGACCGGTTAGAAAACAGCTCTCAAAAAGGAGGTAGTTCGATGAAGCGTGTTTGGCTTGCGATTCTCGTGGTGGCCCTCTTGGTGCCGGGCCTGGCTCTGGCCCAGGAAGAGGCCCCTAAGATCGAAATCACCTTCTGGCATGCCATGGGCGGCTGGCGGGTTCCCCTCATCGAGCGGATGGTGGAGGACTTCAACCTCCAGTATCCCTGGATCCATGTCACCGTGGAGTACAAGGGTTCCTACACCGATACCTTGAACGCCGCCATCGCCGCCGCCCGGGCTGGAGCCGGCCCCCACGTGTTCCACTCGTTCGAGGTGGGGACCCAGCTTTTGGTGGACTCGGGGATCATTGTCCCCGCGGAGGACCTGATCGATCAGTTTGGGGTCATCGTTCCCTGGGAGGACTATATCCCGCCGGTGCTCAACTACTACCGGGTGAACGGACGCCTGCATTCCTTCCCTTGGAACTCCTCTAACCCCATCGTTTATTACAACAAATCCATGCTGGATGCTGCCGGGGTAACCCTGCCCCGCAAGCCCACCTACAGCGACATCATTGCCGTCTCCCAGGCGGTGGTGGACGCGGGACTGGCCCCGTACGGGATCACCTGGCCGGTGCACTCCTGGTTCTTCGAGCAGTGGATGGCGGAGCAGGGAGTGGATCTTGTAAACAACGAAAACGGCCGTGCCGACTACGCCACCGAGATCAACCTGCTCGATCCGGCGGCCATCAGGATCGTGGAATGGTGGAAGGAGCTTTATGACCGAGGCCTGTGGGTGAGCCCGGGCCGCTCCTGGTCCCAGGCCCGCCAGATCTTCGTTTCCGGTCAGTCCGCCATGCTCATCTCCTCCACTTCCGACGTGCGCGCCATGGAGAACGCGTCCGTGGAGCAGGGGTTCGTGCTGGGAACCGCATTCCTCCCCATCCCGGACGGCAGCGAGCGCCACGGCGTGATCATCGGCGGCGGCTCCCTGTGGGTGACCGGCGACCATCCCCCGGAGGAGCTGGAGGCCGCAGTCACGTTCGTGACCTGGATGTCCCAGGTGGCCCAGGATATCCGGTGGCATCAGGGCACCGGGTACTTCCCGCTTCGGCTCACCTCCCTCAAGGCGCTGGAGCTGGAGGGCTGGTTCGATCGGTTCCCCAATTACCGGACCGCCTTCGATCAGCTCCAGGAGACCCAGCTCATTACCGCTACCCAGGGTGCCATGATGGGCGTGTTCGTCGAGGCCCGGTCCATCATCCTGGACGCGGTGGAGGCGGTGCTCGCCGGGGACAAGACCATCCAGGAGGCGTTGGAGGAGGCCAAGGCCACCATCGATCAATCGCTCCAGGACTACAAGGAGCTGGTGGGGGGCTAGCCCCTACTGGGAGGAAGGGGGAGCCCGGTCGGGCTCCCCCTTTAACCTTGCGAGGAGGCCATGCGTAGTAAGTTCCCGAGCAAATGGCTGCCTTACGCCTTGCTTTTCCCCACCCTGGCCCTGTGCGGGCTGTTTCTCTATTATCCTGTGGTCCAAAGCTTCCGCCTCAGCACCTACCGGGCTATCCTCATGGGCCTGCACCGCAAATATGTGGGGTTGGAAAACTACGTGCGCCTTTTCACCTCCTCGGACTACCTGAACAGCCTCACCGTCACCATGATCTTCGCGTTCGGGGTGGTGGTGATCGGCCTGTCCATCTCCCTGGCCATCGCTATGCTTGCCAACCGGAAGGTGCGGGGCGCCAGGGTATACCGGATCGCCCTCATCTGGCCCTATGCCCTATCCCCAGCGGTGGCTGGCTCCATCTGGCTGTTCCTCCTCAACCCCACGGTGGGGGTTGTCAACTATTTTCTGAAGAGGTTTTTTGGGATCAGCCCGGACTGGATGAGCAACGGCCATCTGGCGCTGCTGGCGGTGACCATGGCCGCCGCCTGGAAGAACATGGGCTACAACATCGTGTTCTTCCTGGCCGGTCTGCAGAACGTGCCCGGCGAGGTGCTGGAGGCGGCCCGGGTAGACGGGGCCGGCCCTTGGCGCACCTTCTGGTCCGTCACCTTCCCCATGCTCTCCCCCACCACTTTTTTCTTGTTGATTATGAACTTGATCTATGCGTTCTTCGGAGCGTTTGGGTTGATATCTGTGATGACCGAAGGGGGACCAGCCCAGGCCACCAACATCCTCATTTATAACCTGTACCAAGAGGCGTTCCGGTTCCACAAATGGGGGACGGCGGCGGCCCAGTCGGTGGTGCTGTTCGTGATGGTGGTGGTCCTGACCTTGATCCAGTTCCGCACCACGGGAAGGAGGGTGCACTATGGCGGCAACTGATCGTGGCTTCGTGTTGAAATACCGGGTTCGCCGCAAGGGCTACACGGTCCTCACCCATCTCGCCCTGCTGCTGGTGGCATTGATCGTCGCTTCGCCCATCCTGTTCGCCCTGCTCAAGAGCACCCAAAGCACGGTACAGGTTTTCACCTACCCCCCCTCCTTCGCCATCGGCACTCATGCCCCGGAGAATTACGGCACCGCCTGGAGTTACTACCACCTGGGCACGTTAATGAAAAACACCTTCGTCATCGCGTTCGCGGTCACGATCGGCAAGACCCTGATGTCACTTTTGGCGGCCCTGGCCCTGGTGTACTTCGACTTCCGGTTCAAGAACCTGCTGTTCGTATTCGTGCTCCTCACCCTGATGATGCCCATCCCGGTCAGGATCGTGCCTCTGTACGATCTGGTGCGTAGCTTCGGCTGGGGGAACAGCCATTGGGCGTTGGTGGTCCCGTTTTTGGCCTCGGCCACCGGGGTGTTCCTGTTTCGCCAGCATTTCATGTCCATCCCCAGCTCCCTGGTGGATGCGGCCCGGGTGGATGGGGTGGGCCCCTTACGCTTCCTGTGGCAGATCCTGGTCCCCATGTCCATGAACACCATCGGGGCCATGGCGGTGATCCAATTCGTCTACATATGGAACCAGTACTTGTGGCCGCTGATCATCATCGCCTCCAACGAAAAGCAGATGATCCAGATCGGCCTGAAGATGTTGACCGGATCCGGGGCGGAGGGGATGCTCAATTGGGGGGTGGCCATGGCCGGCACCATCATCACCATGCTCCCACCTTTGATCGTGTTCCTGCTGTTGCAGGAGCAGTTCATGCGAGGGTTCGCGCTCTCCGAGGAGAAATGAAGGTCATCGCCCACCGCGGTGCAGGTGGCCTTACAGTCGAGAACAGCGCCGCCGCCCTCAGGCGGGCCATCACGCTCGGGGTGGATGGTATCGAGGTGGATATCTGGCCCACCCGGGATGAGGGCTTTGTGGTATTGCACGATGCCGACATTGCCCGCCTCACCGGCAGGCCCGGTTGGACCAGCTACCTGACGCTGGCGGAGATCCAAGCCCTCAGGATCGGGGGGCCGATTCGCCGTAAGTTCTTGGGGGAGCGGGCTTTATCCCTACGCCAGGCCCTGAAGGTGGTGGCGGGCCGGTCGGAACTCGTTTTGGAGCTGAAACGCACCCGCCATAGCTCCCCCGCCCTGGCCTGGGTGGAGAAGAGGTTGGCCCAGGTCCTGTGCGAGGAGGGTGCAGCGGATTGGGCCATGGTGATCTCCTTCGATCACCGGAGCCTGCTCCGGCTGCGGGAACTGGCCCCCCAGGTACGGGTGGGGATGCTCTACGCCGGGGAATGGCTCACCTTGTGGGAAGAGGTGGAAAGGCTTTCCCCCCAAGCCATCTTACCCCACTGGGCCCAGACCAATCCTGAACTGGTCCGAAAGGCCCACGCCCGGGGGCTGGAAGTGTATTCCTGGGTGGTCAATCACCCGGACCTCATGCGACAGCTGAGCGAGATGGGGGTGGACGGGCTGATCACCGACCGCCCTGGGGAGGCGTTGGCCCTCCTGGGGCGGGCCAGGAGTTCATCGAAGAACACGGAGGTGTAACGTGGCCAGCTACTTTCCAGATGTGACCGCGAACCGGTTCCCTCCCCAGCATCCGCTGCAGCGGAACCTGGGGTTCATCTTCGACGTGGATGGGGTGCTGTGCCGGGGGGAAGATGTGATCCCCCGCGCCCCGGAGGCCATCGAGCGGCTGCGGCGCGGGGGGAAACGGGTGATTTTCATCTCCAACAATTCCACTAAGTCCCGGGCCGATTACATCGCCAAGTTCGAGCGCATGGGGATCCCGGTTACCCCCGATGATCTGGTCCTGTCCACCTATGCCACCGCCCAGTACGTGGCGCAGGAGAGGCCGGGGGCCAAGGTGTATATGGTGGGGGCGCCGGGGTTGGCGGCGGAGCTGGAGCTGGCGGGCCTGGTGTTGGTGGAGGATCCATTCCAAGCCGAGTACGTGGTGGTGGGATCGGCCTTCGACGGCACTGGGAGGATCCGGGAGGACAACGCCCACCGCATCACCGGGGCCCTCAGGGCCCTGTACCACGCCGGGGCCAAGTTCATCGCCACCAACCCCGACAGGATCTTCCCGGCCAAGGACGGGGTGATCCCTGGGACCGGGGCGGTGATCGGGGCCCTGTCCTATATGCTCGACCGGGAACCGGACGCCGTCATCGGAAAGCCCTCCAAGTACATCGTGGAGATCGCCCTCTCCCGCCTGGGCCTTTCCCCCGGGGAATGCGCCATCGTGGGGGACATGGATACGGACATGCTGGCTGGAAAGAGGCTGGGGATGACCACGGTGTTCGTCCGCTCCGGGGCGATGACCGAGGAGAAGCTACATTCCCTGGGGGTAAAGCCGGATTTCGCGTTCGACTCGGTGATCGACATCTTGGCCTGGGAAGGGGGTTGAGGTGGGAAAGGCGGAGTACCTGACGGCGCTGAAGGAGGGGGTCGCCCGGCTGCAGGCGATTGGGGCTGATCGAACGGTGGTGGTGCATCACAACGACGCCGATGGCCTCTCCGCGGCGGCGGTGCTGGCCGCCGCCCTGTCCCGGGCCGGCTACCGCGTGGAGCGGGTGCCGCTGGAAAGGGTCCACCCCCCGGTCAACCAGCGGCTACACGACCGGTTCGCCGGCATTCCCATCCTGTACGTGGACCTGGGGGCCCGGGCCGCCCCCATGATCGCCCTGGTGAACCGGGGCCGGTCGCTCACCCTGATCGTGGATCACCACTTCGCCGAGGACACCGATGACCCGGACGTGTTGGTACTTTCCACCGAGCTCTACGGCCTGTCCGGGGAGAAGGAGATCTCGGCGGCCACCGCGGCCTGGCTGTTCGCCCAAGCCTTGGACGGGGCAAACCAGGACCTTGCCTACTTGGGCGTGATCGGGGCCATCGGTGATTCCCATGACCGGGACGGGAGGCTCACCGGGGAGAACCGGGAGGCCCTGGAGGAGGCCCTCTCCCGCGGGGAGGTGGAGGTAAGGGAAGAGGGGGGGCGGGAAGCCTATTTCCTTACAAAGTTCGCTGGCAAGCTGCCGCTGAAAAAATTCGCTAAGGCCCTGACCACCCTGGGGGCAGCGGGCTACGCCATGGGCGGACCGGCCCTGGGGGTGAGGACACTTCTCTCCGGGCCCTCGCCGGAGTACGAAGGGAAACTGGCAGAGCTTCAGGCACTGAAGCGCGAGAGATTCGAGGCCATGCTGGAGAAGCTCCGGGCTGGCGCGTTGAGGAAAAGCCGGCACGTACAGTGGTTCTCGGTGGGGGATGCCTTCGCCCCCATGGGGGTGAAGATAATCGGCGAGTTCTGCATGGAGATCCGCGACCTTCCTTTCCTGGACCCGGATAAGTACATCGCCGGGTTTCAGGATCAGCCCAGCGAGATCCCCGGGTTGGGGAGCTTCGACTGGGACCTGGTGAAGGTCTCCATGCGGGTCCCTACCCCCTTGGAGAGAAAGATCGTGGCCGGCCAATGGCCCGGCCTGGCCTGGCTGCTGCCCGAGGCCGCGGTCAAGGTGGGGGGGACCATCGACGCTTGCCACGACTACGCGGCCGCCTCCCTCATCCCTCGGGGGAAGGAGGCGGAGCTCGTCCGGGCCATGGACGAGCTGGTGAAGGAGTACCTAAAGTGACCCGTCCAGGACTATTTCTGGTGTTGATGGCCGTCTCATGGGCAGCCGGGTTGGCCGCGCCCCATGCCCCCATCGCCATCCTCTCCACTGGGGACTTCACCCGGGAAAACGGGGTGGTGAGGGGCACCGGCTCCCCGGATGATCCTTACCTCATCTCGGGCTGGGAATTTGCCGTGGGGGACGAGGTGGGGATCATGATTCGAGGTACGGCCGCCTACCTGGTGATAGAAAACTGCACGTTCGCCGGCACCCCACGCGGTACCGGGATCTCCCTTGCCGGCGCCCCCCATGTGACCATCCGGAACTGCCACTTCCAGGGGCTGGGGACGGGGATATTTGGCTACCAAAGCCCTGGGCTTTCCGTGGAGAGTTGCGAGTTTTCCGGGGGCTGGACCGGGATAGAGGCCAACGACTGTGACGGCATGGTGGTGCGGGATTGCCAGTTCCTCAAGCTCCAGCGGCGAGGGGCATTCCTCTGGCGTTGCCGCACGAGCCGGGCTTCCGGAAACCGGTTTTTGGACTCGCGGACCGGCCTCTACCTGGATAGCTGTAACTACTACCGGGTGGAGGGGAACCTGGCCCGGGGCTGTGGCTGGGGTATCTACTTGTGGGACTCGCACCACGGCACGGTGACCTTGAACGCGCTGGTGGATTGCGAGCGGGGCCTGGGGCTCTACCACACGTCCTCGGATAACCGGCTTTACCACAACGCCTTCCTCGACTGCCCCCTCCCCGCGTTCGACGACGCCTCCGGGGAGAACCGGTGGTATGCCCCCTATCCCGCGGGGGGCAACTACTGGGGAGGAAGCCCGCTTGAGGATAGCAATTCCGGTCCAGGGCAGGACCGGCCGGGGTCGGATGGGATCGGGGACCGGCCGGTGGAGATCCCGGAGGCGGGGCTGGATCGCTATCCACTTTTGGCGCCGCCCCCCGGGTTGCCTAGCTTTGAGGAGGGGAAATGAACAGAAACATAAGCTCGACGCTAGTTTTAGCATTGCTGTTGGCAGTTTCGCTCCTGGCGGTGGGGGAGCCGATCGTCATTGGCCACCGGGGGGCAGCCGGGTACCTACCGGAACATACACTGGCCGGCTACGCCTTCGCCTACGCCCTTGGGGCCGACTACATCGAGCCCGACCTGGTGATGACCAAAGACGGCGTCCTCATCTGCCTGCACGATATCTACCTGGAGCGGACCACCGACGTGGAGGAGGTATTCCCGGACCGTCGCCGGCCAGACGGCCACTGGTACGCCATCGACTTCACCCTGGAGGAGATCAGGGAGCTCTCGGTGCACGAGCGCTGCCGCGACTCCGGCCAGCCCTACTTCCCGGGGCGGTTCCCCGTGGGGAAATCCAACTTCCCAGTCCCTACTTTCACCGAGATGATCGAGCTCGTGCAGGGCCTGAACAAATCCACAGGCCGCCAGGTGGGCATCTACCCCGAGCTCAAACGCCCCAGTTGGCACCAGGAACGGGGTTACGACATGGCGGTACGGCTGCTTGAGGTCCTGGATGGGTACGGCTACAGGGGGCCGGAGGCCCGGGTGTTCATCCAGTGCTTCGAGCCGGACACCTTGAAGAGGTTGCGGCACGAACTCGGGACCGAGCTTCCGCTGGTGCAGCTCATCAGCGTCGCCTCCTTTACCTTGACCACCCGGCGGGGGCTGGAGGGGATCGCCGAGTACGCCGACGGCGTGGGGCCAGATAAAAGGATCATCGAGGGGAACCCCCGGTTCGTCGTCTGGGCCCACGAGCTGGGCTTGCTGGTCCACCCCTGGACCTTCCGGGCGGACTCCTTGCCGCAGGGCTACAGCAGTCTGGAACAGGAGCTGGAGAGGTTTCTGGTCGACTACGGGGTGGACGGGGTGTTCACCGACTTTCCGGATGTCGCGGTGCGGGTGGTCGGGGAACTGGCCATAACGACCCCCTAATGTGTTGATAACTGGCTATCTGCTGGATCTGGATGGCACCGTATGGCGGGGGGAACAGCTCATCCCCGGGGCGAGGGAAGCCATCGGCGAGCTCAGGCGCCGGGGGCGCCGGATCGTGTTCCTGTCCAACAAACCACTGTACTCGCGGCGGGATTATGCCGACAAGCTCACCCGCCTTGGGATCCCCACCTCAGAGGACGAAGTGATAAATTCCTCCTTCGTCCTGGCCCGGCTCTTGGCCCGCGCGGCCCCCGGGGCCAAGGTGTTCGCCATCGGGGAACCCCCCTTGCTGGAGGAACTGGAGCGGGCCGGCCTGGAGCACTCCGAGGACCCGGAGGAGATCGAGTACGTGATCGCCGCCTTCGACCGCACCTTCCACTACCGAAAGCTCAACATCGCCTTCCAGGCCTTGCAGAGGGGGGCTCGCTTCTGGGCCACCAACCCGGACCGCACTTGTCCCGTGGAGGACGGCGAGATACCGGACGCCGCCGGGGTGATCGCCGCCCTGGAGGCAACCACCGGCCGCCAGGTAGAGCTGGTGGTGGGGAAACCCTCCCCGCATATGGTGCAGGCGGCCTTGGAGGTGCTCTCCCTCCCCCCGGAACGATGCGCCATGGTGGGGGATCGGCTGGAGACCGACATGCGTATGGCCAAGGAAAACGGGCTTAGCGCCATCCTCACCCTCACCGGCGTCACCCGCCGGGAGGACCTGGAGGCGGCCCCAGTGGAGCCCGATCACGTGATCGAAAGCATCGCCGAGCTGCCCGCGCTCGACGAGAAGCTGGGGAGGTGAACACGTTGGAGGAGATCATCTATGTTCAACTGGACACCCTGCGGCGGTTCACCCAGCAGGTGTTCGTGGGCCTTGGGGTGCCGGAAGAGGACGCAAAGATCTGTACCCAGGTGCTGTTGGCCTCTGACTTAAGGGGGATCGAGTCCCACGGGGTGGGGCGGCTGAAGATGTATTACGATCGGATCCGGCAGGGGATCCTCTCCCCGGCCACCCGCTTCGAGGTCGTGAAGGAGACCCCTACCACCGCGGTGGTGGACGGGCATCACGGCATGGGCCACGTGATCGGCTACAGATCCATGGAGCTTGCGATAAAAAAGGCGAAGAAATACGGGCTGGGGGCGGTGGCCGTCAGGAACTCCTCTCATTTTGGCATTGCCGGCTACTACGCCCTGATGGCCGCCCGGGAGGGCATGGTGGGCCTGGCGTTCACCAACGCCCGCCCGTCGGTGGCCCCTACCTTCTCGGTGGAGCCCATGCTGGGGACCAACCCCATCGCCTTCGCCTGCCCCACCGACGAGCCGTTTCCATTCTGCTTCGACGCCGCCACCTCCATCACCCAACGGGGCAAGATCGAGGTGCTTGCGAGGGCGGGAAAACCCACCCCGGCCGGCTGGGTCATCGACCGGCAGGGGAGGTTGGCCACCGACACCGAAGAGATCCTCTCCGGCATCCCCAAGGGCCTCTACGCCCTGCTCCCCCTGGGTGGGAAGGGGGAGGAGCTGGGCGGCCACAAGGGCTATGGCCTGGCCACCATGATCGAAATCCTGTGTGCCGCCCTCCAGTCCGGGGCCTTCCTCAAGGACCTGTCCGGGTTCGATGAGGAAGGGACCCCCAGGCCGCA
>DQVA01000169.1 GCA_015661965.1 Candidatus Bipolaricaulota bacterium | reverse complement strand
CTCACCGACCAATACCTCATCGACTCCCATTTCACCGTGCCGGGGATCGACCTATCCCGGGTGGAGGTCCGGGATTTCCGGCTGACGCCGGGGGAATTGGCACGGATGTCCGACTACAAACGGTTCGAGACACCGACTCCGGGGTCTCCCCCCGGGCCATCCCCGGGGTCTCGGAGAGGCTCGTGTTAGTGGATTCCGACGAGCACGACGAGTACGGGAGGATCACCGAGGACCTGGGGATCCGGGCCCGCATGGTAGAGAAGCGCCTGCGCAAGGGGGAGGGCCTGGCGGCCGAGATCTCCCCGCCCTTGAGCTACCCGGAGGGGGATTTTCGCGGGAAGCGGGTGCTTTTGGGGTGGGGCTCAAGCTTCGGGGCGCTGCGGGAGGCGGTGGACCTCCTCAACTCCCGTGGGGGTAACTACGGGCTCCTCCACTTCTCCGAGCTCTGGCCCCTGAGGACCCCGGAGCTGGAGCGGGCCTTCGCCGAGGCGGAGGAGGTGATCGCGGTGGAGGCGAACGCCACGGGGCAGTTCGCCCGCCTCGTCTCCCAGGTCACCGGCCTCAGGGTTTCCCGGGCCGTGGGGAGGTACGACGGCCGGCCCTTCACCCCGGAATGGGTCGCGGAGGAGGTCTCCCGGTGAGCGCGGAAAGGTACCTGGCCCGAGTACCCATGGCCTGGTGCCCCGGCTGCGGCAACTTTTCCATCCGGGAAGCGCTGGCCGCGGCCCTGGACGGGCTCGGGATCCCTCCCCACCGGGTGGTGCTCGTCACCGGGATCGGCCAGGCGGCGAAGATGGTGCACTACATGGAGGTCAACGGCTTCGACGGCCTGCACGGGCGGACCCTGGCCGCGGCCGCGGGGGTGAAGATCGCCAACAGGGGTCTGGTGGTGATCGCCGAGTCCGGCGACGGGGATATCTACGGGGAGGGGGGGAACCACCTCCTCCACAACATCCGCCGCAACCTCGACATCACCCTGATCGTGCACGACAACCGCGTTTACGGCCTCACCAAGGGCCAGGCCTCCCCCACGAGTGAGTTGGGGTTCAAAACGAAGGTCCAGACCTTCGGGGTCATCTCGGAGCCGCTGAGGCCTCTGGCGTTGGCGTTGGCCCTGGGCTGTGGGTTCGTGGCCCAGGCCTTCTCGGGGTACCGGGGCCACGCCGCCGAGGTGATCGCCCGCGCCATCCGCCACCGCGGCCTTTCCCTGGTGAACATGCTCCACCCCTGCCCCTCCTGGAACCGGGTCAACACCTTCGCCTGGTACAAGGAGAACACCTTCCGGCTGGAGGGGACCCCGCGGGATCGGTTGGAGGCGCTGCGGCTGGTGCTCACCGGGGAGCGCCTCCCGTTGGGGGTGCTATACGAGGAGGAGAAGCCCTCCTTCGAGGACCGCCACCCCATCATCCGCGGGGAGCCCCTGGCCCTGCGGCCCCTGCGGCGCCCCGAGGATCTCTCCCCGCTCCTTTCCGAGCTCGCCTGAGGCATCGGCCGGGATGGGGTGTGATCCCGCCCCGGCGCTGGACCTCTTTTGCCCCGTGGGCGATAGTTGGCGGGGCGCGGCCGTGGGCACGTGCGGGATATCGCGCCCGTCGGGAGGCGGAATGCAGAAGGTAGAGATAGACATCCTCAGGGTGGCAGGGGAGATGGGGATAGCGGTGGAGGCCGGCCCCGATGGCCGGATAGTGGGGGTGGAGCTCCGACCCTGTCCCCCGGTGAGGGGGTTCGAGACCCTGGTGAAGGGGAGGGGGTTCGCCTTCGCCGTCCCCGCCGTGATGCGCATCTGCGGGGTGTGCCACGCCGTCCAGGGAGCGGCCATGTGCGAGGCGATCGAGGGGGCGCTGGGCATAAGGCCCCCGCGGGAGGGTTTGCTTCTGCGGGAGGCCTGCGTGCTGGCGAACCGCCTGCAGAGCCACTTCTTCCAGCACTTCCTCGTGATCCCCGACCTCACGACCGGGAGGGCGATGGAGGAGCTGCAGCGGGACGCCCTCAACGGCCTGGACAAAGCTTCGGCTCTGCTACAGATATTCGGCGGGACCGGCACCCATCCCATGCATCTGGCGGTGGGCGGCATGGCCCGGAGGCTCTCCCCCGAAGCCCTGAAGAAGGCGGAGGAGGTGCTGGCGGAGATCCAGGCGTTGGTGGACTCCTTCGCCGGGCGCTTCGAGGCGTCCCTCGAGGGGAGCCCCACGGCCCGGGAGCTCGCGGGGATCCCGTTCCCCGCCCCTTACCTCGCCACCGACCCGTTTTACGGTAACCCGAGCAGGATAAATCCTGATCTCATTGGGATCCAGGAGCCGTCCGGAAACGCCCTGCCCGTGCTCTACGCCGGCCATCCGGTGGAGGCCGGTCCCCGGGCCAGGCTGGCCAAGTTCTTCGGCTTCGACGATGTGTCGCTCCTGGGGGTCCAACTGGCCAGGTTGAGGGAGCTTCCGCTCACGGTGGGGAGGCTCCGGGAGATACTTCAGGAGATCGATCCCGACGCCCCGGTGCGGCTGGCGGAGATCCCCCTGCGGGCGGGGGAGGGGGTGGGGGTGGTGGAGGCCCCGCGGGGGACGTTGGTGCACCTGGTGGAGCTCGATGAGGACGGGAACATCCTGGATCTGAAGATCTTCACCCCCACCCAGTTCAACCTCGCGGTCCTGCGGGAAGGGCTGTTGGGCGCCCCGGCGGAGGTGGCCGAGGTGGCGGTCAGGGTATACGACCCGTGTATACCTTGCGTCGTGCACTGAGGTACGGAGGGTCCATGGCCGAACGGGAAGGCCGCGCGGGGAACCAGGGGACGGCGACGAGGGCGTCCGGGCTCAGGGTGGCGTCGGTGAACTTCGGGGGATGCGAGGGCTGTAGCCTCGCTTTCCTCAAGGCGCTGCCCAAGCTGCAGGGACTCTGTGGGGAGGTGTACTGCCCGTATCTGGGGACGGAACCCGAGGGCGACCTGGACATCCTCTTCATCTCCGGTTCCATCTGCAGGCAGGACAAAGAGGTGATCGAGCGCATCAAGGAGTTGAGGGACAGGGCCGAGCTCGTGGTGGCCCTGGGTTCCTGCGCCGCCCTGGGTGGGGTGATGCGGTTCGCCCGCGGGGGCCAGGAGCCCAAGCCGGAGCATTCCTCCTACGTGGCCCTCCCGGTTTTGGTGCCGGTGGACTACTCCCTCCCCGGTTGTCCCCCCCTTCCCACGGCCATCTCCTCGCTTGTGGCGCACATCCAGAAGGGGAACGAGAGGGCCCTCGGCCTGTTCGCCAACCTGGCGAAGCTGAGCAAGCTGAGCGGCTTCGACCTGATGGACGATGTGGTGCTGTATGGGCTGTGCATCGGCTGCGGCGCCTGCGAGCTCTCCTGTCCTACCGGGGCGATCCACATGGTGGACGGGAAACCGGATCTGTCGCCGGAACGTTGCATCCGGTGTGGCACCTGCTACGTGAGGTGCCCGATGGGGCGCCAGAACATCGTCCAGCGCCGGGTGTTGCGGGAACTGGACGAGAGGCTGCAGGAGGTGAGCAGGAGCTACATGGAGCTTCTGGGCTTCGTGGCCCACGAGCTCAAGAACCCGCTGGCCTCGGCGATAATGGGCCTGTACACGGTGAAGGACGGGTACCTGGGCGACCTGTCCCCTGAGCAGAGGAGGGCGCTGGAGGCGGTGGCCCGCAGTCTGGATTACTTTCAGGATTTGATCAAGAAGTATCTGAGCCTCTCGCGGATCGAGCGGGGGGCGCTGGAGGTGAGGAAGGTCCCGTTGGCGTTGCGCCCGGAGGTGGTGGACCCGGCCATCGAGGCGCTGCGGCGGGAGTTGGAGGAGAAGGGGATGGCAGTTGAGGTTCGTATTCCGCCCGGGATGAGGGTGGTCGCCGACCGGGATCTGTTGCGCATCGTGTACGACAACCTCCTCTCCAACGCGATAAAATACGGAAAGGAAGGGGGGCACATCGTGTTGGAGGCCCGGGAAAGCGACGATGAGGTGGTGCTGAGCGTCTGGAACGAGGGCCCCGGCATCCCCAGGGACAAGCTCCCCCTTCTTTTCCAGAAGTTCAGCCGGTTGGACGTCCCCTCCCACGCCAAGAAGCGGGGCACGGGACTGGGGCTGTTCATCTGCAAGGAGATCGTCGAGAGGCACGGCGGCCGGATCTGGGCGGAGTCCGAGGAGGGCAAGTGGGCCAAGTTCAGCTTCACCCTGCCCAAGGGGAAGGAGGAAAGGGATGAAGAAGATCCTGATCGTCGACGATGACCCGGCGTTCGTGGAGAGCACCAAGCGCCTCCTGGAGGCCAATTCCTACGAGGTCATCAGCGCCAGCAGCGGCAAGGAGGGGTTCGAGAAGGCCAAGGGACAAAAGCCCGATCTCATCATCATCGACATCATGATGGAGACGTGGAGCGCGGGACTGGACCTGGTCTCCAAGCTCCAGGAAGACGAGGAGACCAAACATATCCCGCGGATATTGCTCACCGCCGTGGGCATCCAATCCCCGCTTGAACCCATGTCCTCCCCCGAGGCCCTCGGGGTGAGGACGATCCTGCAGAAGCCGGTCAAGCCGGATGACCTCCTCGGGGCGGTGCGGAGCGCCCTGGGGGAGGGCTGAGAAAGGGGGAGGGATATGGCCGAGAAGAAGGCCGAATCCGTGGTCGAGGCCCGCGAGGGGGGAGACCGCCGGGCCTACCTTGACGGGATCCTCCGGCGTGCCCGCCGGGCGGCCAAGGCGTACAGCGCCTACACCCAGGAACAGGTGGACCGGATAGTGGAGGAGGCGGCTCTGGCCGGCGCCGCGGCGCGCATCCCGCTGGCGGAGCTCGCCGTGGAGGAGACCAGCATGGGGGTGGTGGAGGACAAGGTGATCAAAAACCACTTCGCCACCGAATACGTCCACAACCAGCTCCGGAAGATCCGTACCTGTGGGGTCAT
>DQVA01000042.1 GCA_015661965.1 Candidatus Bipolaricaulota bacterium | reverse complement strand
TTGGGGAGATCGTAAGGTGGGACGCTAACGATCCCCGGGGGCGGTGAGCAAGGTCAGGCGCAGGGTGAGGTTCCCCAGCGGAAGTTCCAGGCTGAAGTGGCCGCCGGTCCACTCCAGGCCCTCCAACGCCCAGCCGCTGCCGGAGCGCGTGGCGAGCTTCGGGGAGGTGAAGCGAAAGGAGACACCCGCTTCGTAATCAAGCAGCCCCAGGGAGCCCCGGAAGGTGAGGGTGTGAAAGTTGAGCTCCGGAGCGGCCAGGTCCCAGGTGCTCTCGAGCTCCCAGCCGGAGAGGGATAGGTGCAGGTTGATCGTGGAGGTGAACGAGGCGATCCCTTCCGCGAAGGAGATCCCCGAGCTCCACCCCCCGGAAAGGCCCGCACCAATGCCCAGCGACGCCACCACCGCCACCGCTACCAGGCTGCCCAGCGCGCTCCTCATCTCCAACCCCCTTCTCAAAAACATGATAGCCGCTCGCCACCTGGGTGTCTACACCGGCCTCGGACGTATGCGCAGGCCGATCTCGCCGGGGATGTGGATGATGACCTAGTTGCTAGCGCTCCCACCGACGGCCCCCAGGGCCGCGTCGGCAGGGGCTACGGTTCCCCAATCGATATCGGCCCATGCAGCCAAACCGGCCAGCGCCGCCAGGTACCCTCGCGGCTGCCGGCTTTCCCACAAAAAGCTCCTCCAGGGGGCATCTCTGGGAAGCGGTTCGGCAGCCCGGCCACCTGTTGCGAGGCCCGTCGGCTTCGCTCCCCGGGTTGTCTGTTTGACCCCCTGTTCCCATTAAAAGATCAGTCTCCACCGCGGCAGAGCCGCAGCAGGCGAGGCCACAGCTCCGCCGGATCGATGGCTTCAGGGTCCACCGCGTATTGGATTAACAGCCCCTCCAGCAGGGCCACGGCGAACACCGCCGCCGTGTCCACGTCCACCGGGGCCGGGCTGAGCTCCGCCAGGTCCCGCGCCGCGGTCCGGGCGGCCCGGAACGTCTCCGCCAGCGCCGCCCGGGTGTCATCATCGTGCAGTGCCAGGTACAGGAAAAGCAGCTCCGCCCGCAGTAGCACTGGGGTTGCCAGCAGGGCATCGATGACCCCCAGGCCGGCGGCCTCCAACAGCTCCCACAGCGAGCGTCCCTCCGGGGTCCCGGAGCGCCGGATCCACTCCATGAGATCGTGCCAGGTGGAAAGCAGCGTCAGCAACACCTCGCGCTTATCCTTGAAATGCCGGTAGAAGGTGGCGCGGGAGACCTTTGCCTCCCGGGCGATGACCGCCACCGAAGTGGCCTCATAGCCCCGGGTGGAGAAGAGGCGCAGGGCGGCCTCCACGATCCTCGTCTTGGCATCCGGCTTCGTCCGTCTCCGCTTGGCCATCTCCCCCTACCCTAGCACGCCGCGGTCCTGCCGGGCAAGTTCGCCCGAGAGGGGGATGGCGCTATCCTTAAACGCATGGCCACGAACGTGTTGGTGCCGGTGTTCACGGTGGTGGCAGCGGGCTGGCTGTTGGGCTGGCGGCTCAGGCTGGATCCCTCTCCGCTTGCCAAGCTCACATTCTGGATCCTCTCCCCGGCCTTGATCTTCGAGTCCTTGCGTACTGCCCAGCTCCCCCTCTCCTCCTACGGGCTGGTGGTGGCGTTCGTGTTGGCCCACTACCTGGGGCTGTACCTCCTCTCCCTGCCGCTGCGAAACCGGCTGTTCCCCGGTGACCCGCCCCGGCAAGCCGCCGCCTCGTTGGTGTTGGTGTTCGGTAACTGCGGGAATCTAGGGTTGCCGGTGCTCCTGTTCTCCTACGGTGAGGCAGGGTTCGATGTGGGGGTGGTGTTCCTGGCCACCAACACCGTATTGCTGGTCACCCTGGGGGTGGCCATCGCCTCCTGGGAGGGCCGTGGCTCCTGGGGGAAGCTGGCCCAGGGGCTCCTCACCGTGCCTTGGTCGTATGCGGTGGGGGCGGCGGCGTTGTTCCGGTTTGCCCTCCCGCTTCCCCCCTGGATCGCCCGGGCCACCGGCCTCCTCTCCGAGGGGGCCATCCCCGCCTTGTTGCTGCTCCTGGGCCTGCAATTGGCGCGGGTAAAAGTGCGGGAGATCGCCCGGGATGCCGCCTGGCTGGCTATACTGCGACTTTCCCTGGCCGGCTTGCTGGCCTGGGGGCTGGCAGCCGCGTTCGGGCTGCAGGGGGTGATGCGGGGGAGCTTGATCTTGGAGGGGAGCATGCCCACGGCGGTGAACGCGTTTCTGCTCTCGGCCCAGTTCAACCGGCGGCCCGACTTGGCCGCCGCGGCCCTGCTCCTGTCCACCGTGCTCTCCCTGGGCACCCTAACCCTGACCCTTTCCCTGTTGGGCCTCCCGGGCTAGTATCCCTGTGAGGAGGATGAACATGGCCAAAGTACTGATCACCACGGAGATGTTCCCAGAGGCGCTGGACAGGCTGCGCCGAGCCGGCCACAGGGTGGAGGTCCCCCAGCAGGGCCGCCTATCCCGCGAGGGGATACTGGCCCGGATCGGGGAAGCGGAGGCCCTGATCTGCCTCCTCTCGGATCGGGTGGACGAGGGGCTCCTGTCGGCAGCGCCCCGGCTGCGGGTGGTGGCCAACCTGGGGGTAGGGGTGGACAACATCGACCTTGAGGCCGCCACCCACCGGGGAATCCCGGTGACCAATACCCCGGACGTGCTCACCGAGGCCACTGCGGATCTGGGCTGGGCCCTGCTCATGGCGGCTGCCCGCCGGGTGGTGGAGGCGGACCGAGACCTGAGGGAGCAGGGATTCCCAGGGTGGACGTTCATCCCGCCCCACCTGGGGGTGGACGTGTGGGGGCGGACCCT
>DQVA01000309.1 GCA_015661965.1 Candidatus Bipolaricaulota bacterium | reverse complement strand
ATGGACAAGCTGATCCGGGTGTTCTCCCACCTGAACCTGCGCGAGATATTTGGGATGCCCGAGTCTTACCGGCAGATGCTGGAACGCAGTGTCGGGGAAGCTTTACTGGAGCGATTCCGGGGACCAAGCTGGAAGCACGAACCATCCCCGCGGCTTGCCAGGATGCTGGAGCTGCTACGCCTGTTCGGGAAGGGGCTGTCCTTCGAGGACCTGGCACGGCCGTTTGCGGCGGTGGCCGCCGACCTCATCACCGGGGAGGAGGTGGTGATCCGGACCGGCCCCCTGTACCTAGGCCTTGCTGCCTCGGCTGCCCTGCCCGGGGTGTTTCATCCCATTCCCTGGCACGGTCGCTGGCTCATCGACGGAGGGGTAGTGAACAACCTGCCGGCGGACGTGGTGGTGGACATGGGGGCGGAGGTGGTGGTGGCGGTGGATGTGTCGGCGCCCTTGGCCAGCAACCCCTCCACCACCATGGAGGTGGTGCTCCAGTCCTATGCTATCACCGCCCGGCAGCTGGTGCGGGTGAAGCTGGCCCGGGTCAGGGAGAGGCTGGGGGAAAGGCTGATCTACGTGCGGCCGGAGGTGGAGGGGATTGGGGTGCTGGAGTTCGAGCGGCTCCCCGAGGCGGTGGCGGCGGGCCGGGCCGCCGCCCAGGCGGCCATCGCCAGGATCAGGGCAGCTTTCGGATAGCCGCGGCTCCCTGCCGGGTAGGTCCCGACGGGGGACTAAGCAGCGTCCCCCTGGGCAGCCGGCGTCCCTGAAATCCGTGCGGGGCTAGCACAAGGGGCTTTACCGCCCCGCGACCCCCATGTCCTAAGCCCTTTTGGGAGAATGGAACCCGGGCTCAAAAAGGCCATATAGACGGCTCTCGTTCAGAATGGGACTAGGACACCTCGGATTCGAGCCAGCCCAACAGCACCTCCTTCGCCCCGTCCAAGGCCTCGAGCTCGACCACCAGCGTCAGCTTTATCCCCAGTTCCCCCAAGAGCCCACCCAAGGCGGCCACCAGCTCCGGGCGGCTCACCCACACCTCCTCCGGCCAGCCCAACTTCGATTCCCCCAAGGTGGTGACGAACCAATGGGCCAGGTTTTCGAACCGCGTCGGATACGGCTCGATGCTGCTGTTCAGCACGAACCCGCTCTCCTGGTGGACACAGAGAAATGAAGCCGCATAGATGGCCGGGGAACCTTCCCCTTCCCTGATCAGGGCGGGGAGGCCGAACACATCCACCTCCCAAATCCCCTGCCGGGGCTTCCCCTTCAAGCTTGACACCAACCCCTCTGGAACGAAGGGCACCGGCTCCAGGGGGGCCGGGGGCGGCTCGGGTAACCACTGGTCTTCCCAGCTATCTCCTTCCCGACCCGACACCCGTACCAAGATTTGTCCCCGGGGGCCCTTCTCCCCCAGCTCCGGCTCCTCCCGCAGCCGGGTGGCCAGGACCAGCGACTGCTCCAACGCCACGGTGAAGTAGCGGACCTCTTCCTGGTCGAGGTACCAGTCCTCATAGCCCGGCCGATGGGAGCGGAACTTCGGCCACGCCTGCTTCCCCCGAAACCGGAGGCCCAGTTTGCGGATCAACGCCAGATCGCGCGACGAAAGATCCTCACGCCCCTCGAAGAACAGCGTCAGACAGCGCTGGCCGATGTACACGTCCCATTCGAACTCCTCCGGATCAGCTCCCAATAGGTTCAGGTAGCTATCGAACCCCTTCCGCCCCAGGTAAACCACCAACCCCAGCGTTTCCCCAAGCTTTCCCAGCACGGAGAGATAACCGATCTCCCCTGTGACGGGATCTTGGACCCCCACCAGGTGGCTGTCCTCCATCCATCCCCAAGGAGCGAGCTCGCGAAAAGCCTGCGCCGCACGGAATAGAGCCCGCCAATCGTTTAGGGTAGGTACTGGCGCCATCTTACCTCCTTGTATGGTCAGCCTACCCCGAAATCCAGGCCCTGCCAAGGGTTCCACCCCGACAATCTACGTCGGCGGGGACCCAGTCTCGGTGAGGTTCGGTAGGGATCCAGCGGCTGCGGCGTCGGCCAGCACCGTGAGCCGGGGATGGAGCTGTAACACCGAGGCCGGCACTTCTGGGGTCACTGGCCCCTCAAGGGCGCGAGAAAGCACCGCGGCTTTTTCTTCCCCTGAAACGATTAGGAGTAGCTCGCGGGCGTTCATGATGGTGCGGACCCCCATGGTGATCGCCCTTTGGGGCACCCCTTCCAGCCCCCCGAACCGGGCCGCCTCCCCTTCCCGGGTCTCCCGGGAAAGCTCGGCCACATGGGTGTGGGATTCGAAGGGGGTGCCGGGCTCGTTGAACGCGATGTGTCCGTTCTCCCCAAGCCCCAGAACGGCAAGATCGATCCCCCCTGCCTTTTCTATCAGCCCTTCATAGCGGCGACACTCGGCCTCCGGGTTCTCGGGGAGGCTTTGCGGGATGTGGACGTTTTCCTTTCGCAGGTTCACCTGGTCCCACAGGTGCCGGTGCATGTAGCTTTTGAAGCTCTGGGGGTGATCGGGAGGAATTCCCAAGTACTCGTCCAGGTTGAAGGCCGTGGCCTGGGAGAAGTCCACCATTCCCTCCCGGTACAGGCGAACCAGCACCTTGTACATGCCCTTTGGGGTATCCCCGGTGGGGAGGGCAAGGACGATGTCGGGCTTTTCGAGGAGCCTGCGGGCGACAAACCTGGCCGCCCTCCGGGAAAGCTCTCCGTAGTCCTTTACCACGGCTAGTTGCATCTGCCCTCCTCAGACTTGCCCGTCACCGCCTTGCATAGACCACCTCCCCTCCGAGGATCGTGTAGTGCACCGTGAGGTGTTGATCGAAGATCACCAGGTCCGCGTCCTTTCCCACCTCAAGGCTCCCTTTTCGATCGTCGATCCCGAGGAGCCGGGCCGGATTTAGACTTGCACAACGCACCGCCTCGGGGAGGGAGCAACCGGTGTAGTCCATGAAGTTCCTCACCGCCCGATCCATGGT
>DQVA01000114.1 GCA_015661965.1 Candidatus Bipolaricaulota bacterium | reverse complement strand
TCCGCGCAAGCTGCGACTGCGGCGGGCTCCTGGACGTACAGCACGACCTCACCTCCCTAGGGGTCTCGCGGGAGCTGTTCGACGAGCGCCTGAACCGGTGGGATCCCCGGAGTCCCCTCTACCGCAGCGGGGTATGGCGATTTCATGAGCTCGTCCTCCCGGTGGAGGAGGCGGAGATCGTCTCGCGTCCCGAGGGGAACACCCCGCTCTATCGCAGTCCCAGGCTCTGTGAATGGGTAGGGGTTGAGGGGTTCCTCCTCAAGCACGAAGGGGAGAACCCCACCGGCTCCTTCAAGGACCGCGGGATGACGGTGGGGGTGACCCAGGCGAGGCTGCTGGGATGTCGGGCCGTGGCCTGCGCCTCCACCGGGAACACCGCGGCCTCCATGGCCGCCTACGCCGCCCTGGCCGGCCTCTCGGCCATCGTGTTCATCCCCCAGGGGAAGATCGCCCAGGGGAAGCTCGCCCAGGCCCTCGCCTACGGGGCCAAGACCCTGGAGGTGAAAGGGGACTTCGACGCCGCCATGCGGCTCGTGGGGGAGGCCTCCCGCGAGCTGGGGATCTATCTCCTCAACTCGGTAAACCCCTTCCGCATCGAGGGTCAGAAGACGATCGTATTCGAGCTGATCCAGCAACTTTCCTGGGAGCCCCCGGACTGGATCGTACTGCCGGCCGGGAACCTGGGGAACACGAGCGCCTTCGGGAAGGCGCTCAGGGAGCTGGCCGACCTCGGGTTCATCAAGCGGCTGCCGCGCCTGGCCGCGGTCCAGGCCAGCGGGGCGAACCCGTTCTACCGCAGCTTCCTGGCCGGCTTCTCTCGCAGGGAGAGGGTTGAGGCGCAGACCATCGCCACAGCGATCCGGATCGGGGACCCGGTGAGCTATCCCCGGGCGGTGCGGGCGCTTGAACTCACGGAGGGCTTGGTGGTGGAGGTCACGGACCAGGAGATCATGGACGCCAAGGCCCAGGTAGACGCGGCCGGGATCGGCTGCGAGCCGGCCTCGGCCGCCGCGGTGGCCGGGACGAGAAAACTCGTCCAGGAGGGCACGATCAAGGAAGGGGAGCGGGTGGTGGCGATCCTCACCGGCAACCTCCTCAAGGACCCCCAGGCTACCATCGCCTACCACTCCGGGGAGCTTCCGGGGATCGAGCCCGCCTATGCCAACCGCCCTCGCGTGATCGAGCCCACCCTGGAGGCGGTGAAGGAGGTGTTGTAGATGGTGGTGATGAAGTTCGGCGGGACCTCGGTCGGGGACGGCGAGCGAATCCTCAGGGCCGCACGGATCGTCGTCTGCGAGGCCACGACTGGGGGAACGCCGGTGGTGGTCGTCTCGGCCATGGAAGGGGTGACCGACGCCCTCATCCGGGCCGCCCGGGCCGCCGCCCACCACAAAAGCGACCTCCTCCACCGCACCATCGCCGAGCTCTACTCTCGCCACGAGGGGGCGGCCCGAAAGGTGGCCGCCCCCGGGGAGCGGGGGACGCTCCTTACGGAGGTGCGTGCCCTGGTGCGGGAGTTCGAGAACCTGTGCTCCGCCATCCAGGTGCTGGGTGAGCTCACCCCCAGGGGCCTGGACGCCGTTGCCTCGCTGGGGGAACGGCTTTCGGTGCGGCTCTTGGCCACGGCGGTGCGGCGGGAGGGGGCGCCAGCCCGCGCCATCGAGGCCACCGGGCTCATCGTCACGAACGACCGCCACGGGGCGGCCTCGCCACTCCTGGAGCCCACCCGCAAGCGGACGCGTGCCGTGCTCCTGCCCTTGCTCGAGGAAGGGGTGACCCCCGTGGTCACCGGCTTCATCGGGGCCACCGCGGAGGGGGCGATCACCACCCTGGGCCGAGGGGGGAGCGACTTCACCGCCGCCATCCTGGGCTACTGCCTCGATGTGGAGGAAGTCTGGATCTGGACCGACGTGGATGGGGTGATGACCGCCGATCCCCGCATCGTCCCCGAGGCACGCACCCTCCCGGAGCTCTCTTACGCGGAGGCCGCCGAACTCTCCTACTTCGGGGCCAAGGTGATCCACCCCAAGACGATCCTCCCGGCGGTGGAGCGGAAGATCCCCATCCGTATCAAGAACACGTTCAACCCGGACGGGCCCTCCACCCTGATCGTGGACCAGCCCCGCAACAACGGGGCCCTGGTGAAGGCCATCACCTCCATCAAGGGCCTAAGTCTCCTCACCGTGGAGGGGCGGGGGATGCTGGGGGTACCGGGGATCGCCGCCAAGCTGTTCTCGGCTGTTGCCGAACAGGGGATAAGCGTGCTCATGATCTCCCAGTCCTCCTCGGAGCAGAGCATCTGCTTCGTGATCCGGGATGAGGAGACCGAAGGGGCCTTGCGGGCGCTGGAGGAGGCCTTCGCCCCCGAGCTTGCCGGCAGGAACGTGGACCGCATTTGGGCCGAGCGGGGGGTGGCCATCGTGGCCGCGGTGGGCAAGGGGATGAAGGAGGTGCCGGGGATCGCCGCCAAGTTGTTTGGGGCGCTGGGACGGGAAGGGATCAACGTCATCTCCATCGCCCAGGGGTCCTCCGAGTACAACGTGTCGCTGGTGGTCAAGGAAGGCGAGGTGGACCAGGCGGTACGCGCCATCCACCGGGAGTTCGCCCTCGGGGGCTGAGGATGGCGATCCCCATCGTCCTCTTGGGCTGCGGCACGGTGGGCAGGGCCCTCGCCCGCGAGGCCCTGTCCCTGGGAGGTGGGGTCCGTACCCTCGCCGTCCTGGACAGCTCTGGGGGTATGGTAGCCCCCTCCGGGATCCCGGCGGGCCGCCTGCGGGAAATTCTCTCCTTCAAGGAAAAAGGGGAAGGGCTCGGTGCGGCGGGCTTGGCGTGGGAGGAAGCCCTTGAGGCGGTGCGCGCCCTCCTGGGGGAGGGGCAGGGGGTGATGGTGGACGCCACCGCTTCGGAGGGAACGGTGGGGATACTCCTTGCCGCCCTGGATCAAGGCTGGGGGGTGGTGCTCGCCAACAAGCGGCCGCTTGTCGGTCCCTGGGAGGACTACCGGCGGCTCACGGCCTCTGGGAGGCTCCGGTACGAGGCGACAGTGGGGGCAGGCCTGCCCGTGATCTCGGTCCTGAAATCGTTCCTCGCCACCGGGGACGAGGTGTACCGGATCCGGGGGATCCTGAGCGGTACCCTGGGCTTCCTCCTCCATCAGGTGGAGGTGGGGATCCCCTTCTCCCAGGCGGTCCGGGAGGCCATGGCCCGTGGCTACACCGAGCCCCACCCAGCGGAGGACCTCTCCGGAAAGGACGTGGCCCGTAAGGCGCTCATCCTCGCCCGCACGCTCGGGCTCCCCCTGGAGCTCCGGGAGGTTACGGTGGAGCCGCTCTGTCCTCCGGTCCCGGGGGAGATGCCGATCGAGGAGTTCCTGAAAACACTCAGGTTGATGGACGCGGGGATGCGCAGGCGCGTTGAGCTGGCAGGGAGGAAGGGAAAGGTCCTCCGATATCTGGCTGAGGTCTCGCCGGGAGGGGCGCGGGTGGGCCTCGTGGAGGTGGAGTGGGAAAGCCCCTTGGCCCGGGCGAGGGGGCCGGAGAACGTGATC
>DQVA01000242.1 GCA_015661965.1 Candidatus Bipolaricaulota bacterium | reverse complement strand
TCGGCGCGGGCCCGCCACCGACCGGGCCAACTCTCCGGCGGGGAACGCCAGCGGGTGGCCATCGCCCGAGCGCTGGCCGCCGACCCGGAGCTGATCCTGGCGGATGAGCCCACCGGTAACCTGGACTCCGCCACCGGCCGGGAGGTCCTGCAGCTCCTGCGGGGCTTAAACGAGACCGGGAAGACCCTGGTGCTGGTCACCCACGACGCCGAAGCGGCCTCCGTGGCCAAAGAGGTCCTGCGTATGCGGGACGGGATGTTCCTGGATGGGGGCGGCTGATGTTGGATCTGTTCCGGCTTTCGATACGTAACGTACTCCACCGGCGGCTCCGGTCTTGGCTCACGGTGATCGGGATCCTCATCGGCACCGCTGCCGTGGTGGCCCTGATCTCCATCGGCCAGGGCCTGGAGCGGTCCATAACCCAAGAGGTGGAGCGGATCATGGGGTTCAACACCTTGCTTATCACCCCGGAAGGCCGAAGCTTTCGAGCGCGCATCGAGCTGGACCTTGCGGCCCTGGAGGGGATTCCGGGGGTGGCGGCGGCGGTGGCGGTGCGGACCGAGACCGGCTTCGTGCAGGGGCCGGCCCGCGGTGGCTTTTTGTCCATCACCGGGTACGACCCGGCCATGGAGGAGTTCGTGGGGGAGCTGGATCTCGAGCTCGCCGTGGGGGGAAGGGCTGAGCGGGCGAGGGCAGGTGGTATTGGGGGCCCGGGCGGCTGAGTCTCTGGGTGCCACCGTGGGGGAGGTGGTGACGATCGAGGACCGGCCCTTCCGGGTGGTGGGGATGTTGGCGGAGAGGGAAGAGCGAGGGGGGATGGCTTTCGGAGGGATCCCCATCAACGATTCTTTGTTCGTGCTCTACCCCGATCTCAAAGAGCTGTTCCCCGGGGCTGATTTGGCCCAGTTCGCCTTCGTGAAGGTAGCCCCGGACGCGGACGTAGGTGAGGTGAAGGCGGAGGTAGAGCGCACATTGGCCCAGACCGGCGCTGAGGTGGTGGGGTTCGAGGAGATCACCCAGAGGATCCGCACCGTGCTCGGGGGGGTGCAAGCGTTCCTGGCCGGGATCGCCGGCATCTCCATCCTGGTGGGGGGGATCGGGGTGATGAACACCATGTACACCGCGGTGCTGGAGCGCACCCGGGAGATCGGGGTGATGAAAGCGGTGGGGGCCAGGAACTCCCAGGTGCTGCTCATGTTCCTGTACGAGTCGGGGCTGATGGGCCTGGCCGGGGGGAGTTTGGGGCTGCTGGTGGGGCTGGGGGTGGCCAAGGCCGCGGCGGCAGTGGTGGGGCGCCTGTTTGAGATGGAGGACGGTTTTTCTGCGGTGGCCAGCCCCGGCCTCATCCTGGGGGCGTTGGCCTTCTCGTTCGCCATCGGGGCCATTTCGGGGCTGCTTCCCGCCCGCCGGGCGGCTGCCCTGCCCCCGGTGGAGGCGCTCCGCTACGAGTGAGCCCGGCGGCCGGGGAAGCCCACCAACCCCCCTACTAGGCCCAGCAAGCCCCCGATGCCAAGGCCCAGCCCGGTGGCCAGGGGCAAGCAGTGAAACAGGCCCGGCACCACTTCACGCACCTGGGGATAACGGCTCGCCCAGCTTATCGTCCCCCAGAGCACGCCCACATATACCGCCCCTCCCACCAGGCCCACCAACGCACCCACCACCAGGAACGGGACCCTCAGGGTGGAGTCGGCAATCCCCGCGGCGGCCAGGAGCCGCAAGGCCTTCCCCCAGCGGCTGGCCACCGCCAAAACGCTTTCCCGTCCCAACATCAACGTTAATCCCAGCGCCAGCACCAGCCCCACCAGGGCCAGCACCCGCGCCAGGGCGGGCAGCCGGGGCGGCGGTTTCAAGGTGCGTTCCAGGTATTGGACCCCGGTTATCCCGGCCTTTTCCAGCAGCACTTCCTGCACCGCACCCCGCTGGGCGGGCTGGGCGAGCAGCAATACCAGGGCCCGTTCCTCCACGGGGAGCGGGTCCGTCTCCCCGGGGAAGCGGAAACTCACCTGGACCACCTCCGGCAGGGACCATAGCTCCCACGCCAGTTCGTTTATCTCCCGCTCCGACAGCTCCGGGGCCAAGCCAGCCACAAGCAGCGTCTCGCTGGTGGGGGCACCTGGCCGACCTCCGGCGGGGAGCACCAGCAGTGCAGTGCCAGCCATCAAGGTCACGGCCAGGGCCAGGGCCCACCACAGAAGCCGCGGGAGCGCCTTTCCCGCCGCCTTGAGCCCCTCTCCCACCAGGAATGGCAGCCCTCGGTTCATGCCGTTACCCCCTGGCGCAGGTACACGGTGCCCCGCAGTTCCTCCCCTTTGGGCGGACGCGGGGGAAACCCGAACCGCTGGGGCAGCTCGGTTTTGCGGGTGGTGACAAGCAGTGCCACCCCGGCGGATTGGAGGCTCTGCAGGGTGTCCATCAGCCGTTCCGTCTCCGCCTCCGACAGGGGACGGAACGGGTCGTCCGCCAGCAGCACCACCGGCTGGGGGCAGACGGCCAACGCCACTGCCAGCCGGACCTGTTCCAGCCTGGGCAGCTTCCCCACCGGCTCATCGGCCAGCCCGGCGAGTTGGGTGAGGTCCAAGGCCCTCTCCAGTTCCTCCTCCAGCTCCTCCCCCTGAAGTCCCAGCGCTCGCAACTTGAAAAGCAGGTTGCCCACCACCGTGCGGTCCTCCAGCAGTGGGGGATCCTCCGGCACGTAGCCCACCCGGCGGCGGAGCTGGGTGACCTTCTTGGGGGACAAGCGGGCCACGTTGCGGCCGATGAGCAGGATCTGCCCCCCACTGGGGGGGAGCTCCCGCAGGATGAGCTTCAAAAGCAGGGTTTTCCCCGAGGAAGGCGGGCCCACCACCAGCACGAACCCCTCCCTGGGGACCCCGAACGAGATGTCATCCAGGACCAGCACGCCGTCCCCTGTCGCAAACCGCAGTTCCGATACTTGAATAGCTACCTGCATCGGCCTATGAAATACCGCTCCTTTCCAGCGTAGTCCTTTTCCACCCTTGTTTCTACCAGACGGCGGGTGGCTTGTGCAAATCGAATCAGCTCCCGCCCTTGCCCCGGGGCGAGCTCCAGAAGTAACCATCCCCCGGGGTGGAGATGTCCAGGGGCCTCCCGCACGATGAGCTGCAGTGCCTCAAGGCCCTTCTCCCCTCCGTCCAGCGCCCGTCTTGATTCGAAGCGCCGCACCTCCGGGGGGAGGGCGGAAAGCTCCTGTCGGGCCACGTAGGGGGGGTTGGAGACGATGAGGTGAAACCTTTCCGGCACCTGGGAGAACCAGTGGGAGCGGCGCAGCTCCACGTGGCCTTCCAGGCCTAAGGCGGTCACGTTCCAGCGGGCGCAGGCCAATGCCCTCCGGTCGATGTCCACCGCCAACACGCGCAGGTCGGGGCGGGCGCGGGCCAGGGCGCAGGCCAATGCCCCGGTGCCGGTGCCCAGGTCCAGTGCCCGTGGGCGGGGTGGGAGCGCTTGTGCTACCTGAATGGCCCGCTCAGCTAGCCCCTCGGTTTCGGGTCGGGGGATCAAGACGCCGGGCCACACCTTGAGCTCGAAGTCCAAAAAGCCGGTGCGGCCCTCCAAAAAAGGGAGGGGCACCCCGCGACCCCGTGCCTCCACCAGGCGGCGGAATCTGCCCCGCAGGAAGGGGGGGAGGCGCGAGGAAGGGGCCGGCCGGTCCCCGAAACACGCGAGGGTGAGGAGGGTGCGGGCCTCCCGGGCCGGGCGCGGGAGGCC
>DQVA01000218.1 GCA_015661965.1 Candidatus Bipolaricaulota bacterium | reverse complement strand
CGGCCCGGACGCGCTGCCCCGGCCTGGGCCGGGCCACCGTCTATCGGGCCCTCCGGCTGTTGACACGGCTGGGGCTGGCCTTGCCAGTCCCCGCTCCCGGGGGTATCCGGTACCGCCTCCTGACCGGTGACGTGCACCGGCTGGTCTGCCGGGGCTGTGGGGCAGAGTCACCTTTGGACCTGTGCCTGGCCCATGGGATGGCCGCCCAACTGGCCGAGCGGTCCGGCTATCTCATCGCCGGACACGTGCTGGAGTTCTATGGCCTGTGCCCGGATTGCCGAAGGAGGCTGAACCATGAGGACTAAAGCAGCGCTTGCGGTGGCGATCATGGCCATGGCCACGCTGGGGCTGGCTGGCCAGTTGGTGGCCACTACCTCCATCCTGGGGGATGTGGTGCGCCGGGTGGCGGGGGAGGGTTGGCAGGTGTACGCCCTCTTCCCGCCGGAGGCGGACCCCCACGCCTTCCAGCCCACCCCGCGGGAAGCGACCTTGCTGGCCCGAGCGGAGGTGGTGTTCATCTGCGGGGCGGGCCTGGAGGCGGGCCTGGAGCCGCTGCTCTCGCTGGCGTCCCGGGTGATGGACGTCTCCCAGGGGATCGCGCTCAGGGCCTTTCCGGACGGACGGGTGGACCCACACGTGTGGCTGAACCCGCTGAACGTGGGGGTTTGGGCGGGGAACATCGCCGCCGCCCTTTCTGAGATCGATCCCGAGCGGGCCGCGAACTACCAGGCCCGGGCGGAGGCCTACCGGGGCGAGCTCGAGGACTTGGACGGTTGGATTCATGAGGAGGTGGGAAGGGTCCCCGCGGAGCGGCGGATATTGGTGGTGGACCACTTGGCGTTCGGCTACTTCGCTGACCGGTACGGCTTCCGGCAGCTCGCCATCCTCCCCGGCTTTTCCACCTTGGCCGAGCCGTCAGCCCGGGAGCTGGCCGAATTGGAGGGGGAGATCCAAAGGCTCGCCATCCCGGCCATCTTCGTGTCTCACACCACCGTCTCCCCCCTGGTGGAGCAGGTGGCCCGGGATACCGGGGTGGAGGTGGTGCGGCTATACGTGGGGGCCCTATCAGGGCCGGACGGCCCGGCGCCCGATTACCTCTCGCTCATGCGCTACGATGTCGCCGCTATAGTGGCCGCCCTGGGGGGAGGATGAGGGAGGGGGCCCGCCGCTGCCGTCCCAGCTGGTCTAAACTTCCCGGCCGGCTCGGCCGGCCGCTCGCGGTGCACCTTCCGGGAGCGCCGGCCCTAGAGGTGGACCACCTCACCGTCCTCTACGACGGCCGGCCCGCCTTGGAGGACGTGACCTTCCGGCTCTCTGGCGGGGAGCGGCTGGCCATCGTGGGGCCCAATGGTGCTGGCAAGTCAACCCTGCTCAAGGTCATCGCCGGGGTGCTCCCGCCTACATCCGGCGAGGTACGGATCCGCGGCCAAGACCCCTGCGGTCACCGCTGTATCGCCTATCTCCCGCAGCGGAACGAGATCGATTGGCGGTTCCCGGTGACGGTGTTCGACGTGGTGATGATGGGCCGAGTGGGGCGGCTGGGCCTGCTGCGGCGGCCTGGGGCTCGGGACCGGGCCCTGGTGCGGCAGGCCCTGGCAGCGGTGGGCCTCGCGGAGTTGGCGGCCCGGGGGATCGGGGAACTCTCCGGGGGGCAAGCACAGCGCATGTTCATCGCCCGCGCCCTGGCGCAGGAAGCGGAGCTGGTGCTGTTGGACGAGCCCTTGGCCGGGCTGGATACCCCCTCCCAGGAGGCGATCCTCGGGCTTCTGGATCTGCTCCAGGCGGGGGGGGCGACCTTGCTTCTCAGCCTGCACGACCTGGACATCGCTGCGCAGCACTTCCCGTTGGTGCTGCTCTTGAACCGGCGGGTAGTGGCCTTTGGCCCTCCCCCGCAGGCGTTCACCCCGGAGAAATTGGTGGAGGCCTTCGGCGGCAGGCTGCGGACCCTCCCTGACTCCGGCGTTATCGTCACCGATCCCTGCCGCACCCAGGAGGGGGGAGATGCAGGCGTTGGCTGACTTCTTCACCTCGCCCCTCGCCTTCCCGTTCATGGTGCGGGGGCTTGTCGCCTCCGCCTTGGTGGGGGCATTGTGCGCGGTGATGGGGACCTACGTGGTGCTGCGGGGGCTGGCCTTCTTCGGCGACGCCCTGGCCCACGCCATCCTGCCCGGGGTGGCGGTGGGATATCTGACCACCGCCGGGGACAGGAGGTCCCTGTTCTGGTGGGGGCTGGGGACCGCGATCCTGGTGGCGCTGGGGATCGGGGCCGTATCCAAACGGGGAAGGCTCAAGGAAGACACGGCTATCGGGGTGGTGTTCGCCGGCATGTTCGCCCTGGGGATCGCCCTCATCTCCACGGTGCGGGGCTACGCGGTGGAGCTGGTCCATTTCCTGTTCGGCAACGTCCTCGGGGTGTCTACCCACGACCTGGTGCTCATCGGCGCCTTCGGCGGGGCGGCTCTTTTGGTGGTGCTGCTTTTCTACAAGGAGTTTTTGGTGATCAGCTTCGACCCGGATCTGGCGGCTACGCTCCGGCTTCCCACTGCCTTCCTGCGGCAGCTTCTGTTGGTGTTGATCGCGGTGACGGTGGTGGTGTCGCTTAAGACGGTGGGGGTGGCGCTGATGCTGGCGATGCTGGTGACCCCGGCTGCCACCGCTTATCTGCTGGTGAAGCGTTTTTCCTGGATGATGGCCGTGGGGGCGGGGCTCGGGGCGCTCTCCGGGGTGTTGGGCCTCTATCTTTCGTATTGGACCGGGATCGCCTCCGGGGCGGCCATCGTGCTTGTCGCCACGGGCCTGTTCCTCCTGGTATTGCTTTCCCGTCTTCCCCGAGGTGGAGGGGCTTGACCGGCCCTTGCTCCATTTCGGGACGGCACCCGCGGGCGGAGCGATAATCGCGGCGTGGCTGGTGTAAAGGAGAAGGTGGCCGGACTGCCGCAGGCCCCGGGGGTGTACCTGTTCCGCGGGGCCGGCGGGGAGGTGCTGTACGTGGGAAAAGCCGCCTCCCTCCGGGATCGGGTGCGCTCCTACTTCCAAGCGGAACGGAACCTGCCTTACAAGGTGCGCCGGCTACGCCGGGAGATCGCCGATCTAGAGGTGATCGTTACTTCCTCGGTGGCCGAGGCCCTGATCCTGGAGGACGCCCTGATCAAGAAATACCGGCCCCGCTATAACCTGCGCCTGCGGGACGACAAGCGTTATCCCTACCTCAAGATCACAAAAGAACGCTTTCCACGGGTGCAGGTGGTGCGGCGACCGGTGGAGGACGGGGCCCGCTACTTCGGCCCCTATACCTCGGCTCGGGCCATGCGCCGCGCCCTGAAGCTGGCCCATAAGCTGTTCCCCATCCGCACCTGTAGCTTGGACCTGGATCGAAAGCGGCTCGAGCGTCCCTGCCTTCTTTACCATATCGGCCGCTGCTCTGGGCCTTGTGCCGGGCTGGTATCGGAGGCCGACTACGCCCGCTACGTAGAGGGGGCGGGGAAGCTGTTTGAGGGGCGAGTGGAACAGGTGATCGCGGCCCTGGAGGGGGAGATGGCCCAGGCGGCGGCCGCGGAGCGGTTTGAGCACGCGGCCCAGCTGCGGGATCAGATCCGGGCACTGGAGAGGATCCGGGAGCGGCAGGCCGTGGCCTTGGCCGAGCCGGCGGACTTGGACGCCATCGGGATCGCGGTTGAGGGAGAACGGGGGTACGGCACCGTGCTCATCGTGCGGAGGGGACGGCTGATCGGCCGGGAGGGGTTCCCGCTCAAGCTCCCCGCGGACACCTCACCGGCGGAAGCCCTGGCGGAGTTCCTGGAGCGTTACTACACCCGGGCCACCGCCATCCCCGGGGAGGTGCTCCTCCCCATGGAGGTGGAGGGGATGGAGGAGCTGTCCCACTACCTCGCCTCCCGCCGCGGAGGAAGGCCTCAGGTGTACTCCCCTGCCCGGGGTGACAGGCGGGCATTGGTGGAGTTGGCCCAACGCAACGCCCGCCTTTCCCTCAGGCGGGCGGCGACCGAGGAGCTCGCCGGGGAGGAGGCGGCCCTGGAACAGCTGGCCGAGGCCCTGGACCTTTCGGTTCGCCCCTGGCGGATCGAGGCGTTCGACATCTCCAACCTGAAGGGGCAGGCGGCCACCGGCTCCATGGTGGTGTTCGTGGGAGGGAAGCCGCGGGCCGACGCCTATCGCCGCTTCCGGGTCCGCATCACCGGGAAGCCCGACGATTACGCGATGATGTACGAGGTCCTGACTCGACGTCTGGCCCATGGCCTGGCCGAACTAGCCGATCCGGCCATCGCGGGCGGGAAATTCTCGGAGCTGCCGGACCTCATCCTGGTGGACGGGGGGAAGGGGCAGCTCTCGGTGGCGTTAAGAGCCTTAAGCGAGCAGGGCCTGTCTGGGATCGAGGTGGCGGCGCTGGCTAAGCGGGAGGAGCTGGTGTACCGGCCCGGCCGCCCCCAGCCCATCCGCCTCCCCCCCGGATCGCCTGCCCTCAAGCTCCTGCAACGAATCCGGGACGAGGCACACCGGTTCGCGGTCGACTACCATCGGCGTCTGCGGGGGAAGCGGGCCCTGGGGGGCTTTTTGGACTCGGTGCCCGGGATCGGCCCCAAACGGCGGGAGCTATTGCTTTCCCGCTTCGGTTCCCTGGAGGGGCTGCGGCGGGCCTCCCTGGAGGAGCTGCTCTCGGTGCCGGGCCTGCCCCGGGAGGTGGCCCTCCGCCTGTACAAAGCCCTCCATGTTCGCCCTGAGAAGTAGCCCTTCGCGCTCAGCGCTCGTACTTCGGGGGACGGAGCATCAGCCGGTCGATCTGGGCTCGGGGCGGTTCCCCCAGCTGTAGCACCCGGTATACCGCCTCACACAGCGGCAGCTCCACTCCTAGCTGTTCCGCGAGTTCATGCACGAGCTGGGAGGTGTGTACCCCCTCGGCTACCATCCGCATCCCGGCGAGGATCTCCTGCAAGGGCTCCCCCCGGCCGATCCGGAGGCCCACCCGGCGGTTGCGGGAGTGTTCACTAGTGGCGGTCACCACCAGATCACCAAGGCCTGCCAGGCCATAGAACGTCTCCGGCCTCGCCCCCACTGCCCGCCCCAGCCGGGCCAGCTCCGCCAGCCCCCGGGTGATCAGAGCCGCCCGGGTGTTGTCCCCGTAGCCCAGGCCGTCCGAGATCCCCGCACCGATGGCCAGCACGTTCTTGGTCGCCCCGCAGTACTCCACCCCCAGGAGGTCGTCGGTGAGGTAGACCCGAAACCGGGGGGTCATCAGGGCCCGCTGGAGCCGCTCCCCCAAAGCGAGGTCATTTCCGGCGAGCACTACCGCAGTGGGATGATCGCGCGCCACCTCCTCGGCGTGGCAGGGGCCGGACAGGGCGAACAGGGGGTGGTCGGGCAAGTGTTCGGCGAGCACTTGGGACATCCGCTTACCAGTCGTCGGCTCCAACCCCTTGGCCAGCGAGACGAGGGGGATCCCGGGGGGCGCATGGGGGGCAGCCTTCCCCGCTACTTCCCCCAGGGCGAGGCTGGGCACCGCGAAGAAGGCGGCCTCCGTCCCAGCCAGGGCTTCCCCAAGCTCGCAGGTAAATTCGATGGACTCCGGCAAACTGACCCCGGGTAAGTAGTCCGGGTTCTCGTGGGTCTCTGCTAAGGTGCGGGCGAGCCCCGGCCGTCGCGCCCACAGGCGCACCCGGTGGCCGGCCAGGGCGAGGAGCCGGGCGAAGGCGG
>DQVA01000282.1 GCA_015661965.1 Candidatus Bipolaricaulota bacterium | reverse complement strand
TGGTGCGGGTGGGGGAGGACCCCGCCTCGGTCTCCTACATGCGGCAGAAGGAGAAGACCGCGGCCGAGGTGGGGGTGGAATCGGAGACGGTGGTGTTTCCCGAGGATGTGCCCGAGGCCACTTTGCTCGCCAAGATCGACGAACTCAACCACGATCCGGCCGTACACGGCATCCTGGTACAGCTCCCCTTGCCCCGCCACATCGACCCCGGCAAGGTGATCGAGGCCATCGATCCCAAAAAGGACGTGGACTGCTTCCACCCAGTGAACGTGGGCAAGCTCCTGTTGGGGCAGCCCTATCTATTGCCGTGCACGCCCCATGGGGTGCAGCAGATCCTGCTCAGGTCGGGCTATTCCCCGGAGGGGAAGCACGTGGTGATCTGCGGCCGCAGCAACATCAACGGGAAGCCCCTGTTCGCCATCCTGATCCAGAAACAGGCCGGGGCCAACGCCACGGTGACGGTTTGTCATAGCAGGACCCCCGACCTCGCCCACTTCACCCGGCAGGCCGATATCCTGGTGGTGGCCGTGGGGAAGCCCAACGCCATCAGCGCGGATATGGTGCGGGAGGGGGCGGTGGTGATCGACGTGGGGGTGAACCGGATCCCCGATCCCAGCAAGAAATCCGGGTTCCGCCTGGTGGGCGATACCGACTTCGATGCCCTGGTGGAGGTGGCCGCGGCCATCACCCCGGTGCCGGGTGGGGTGGGCCCGATGACGGTGACCATGCTGATGTGGAACACGATCACCGCTTGCGAAGTCCAGACCGGGATCTCGGGCTAAAGGGGGTATTTTATGCGGATACAAGCGCTGATCGCCGGGCTTCTGTGTGGGCTCATGCTGGCGGGGGTGGCGGGGGCGTTCCCGGTCATGGTGGTGGACGATCGGGGACGGGAGATCGTGATTCCAACCAGCCCGGAGAGGATCGTGGTTTTGCTTCCATTGTACGCCGAGATCCTGGTGGACCTGGGGGCCACGGACCGGCTCGTGGGGGTGGCAAGCTCCCCCAACAACCCCCCCGAGGTGGTGGGGTTCCCCTCGGTGGGCACCTCCTTCTCCCCTTCGCTGGAGGCCATCGTTGCCCTGGAGCCAGACCTGGTACTGGGGGCGTGGGGGGAGGTGCGAGCCCGGCTGGAGGAGCTGGGCCTTTTGGTGCTCACCGTGGGCCAGACGGGAGGCTGGATCACCGGCATCCCGGACGTGCTCGACGCCATCCGGACGGTGGGGGAGGCGGTGGGGCTGGCGCCGCAGGCCGAGGCCCTGTGCGGCCGGATCGCCGAGGCCATCGTGCGCATCGAGGCGGTGGTCCTGCCCCTACCCCGGGTGCGGGTGGCCTTCCTTTATCTGTCCGCCCCGGACAGCCCCCCATACGTGGTGGGGGCCGGCACCCCGGAGCACGAGCTCCTGGTGCGGGCCGGGGGGGAGAACGCCTTCGGGGACCTTGTGGGCTACCCGCAGGTGAGCCTGGAGGAGCTTATCCTCAGGGACCCGGATGTAGTACTTACCGACCCGGCCCAACTGGAGAACGTGCTCGCAAGCTCGTTCCTTTCCGGCCTGGCCGCGGTGCAGTCCGGCCGGGTATATGGGGTCCAGGCCTCCTGGGCGGTCTCCACC
>DQVA01000102.1 GCA_015661965.1 Candidatus Bipolaricaulota bacterium | reverse complement strand
CGCCTCTCCAACTGACGAGTCACTATCCAGGTACCAAGTGAGGACAAGAAGCCAATGATTCCGCCTATAATTAAGCTTACCCACTCCATAGCTTAGCCTCCGTTCGCGCCCGACAAGGCCCGGCTTCGCACGTATTTACGAGCGCGCACGTATGTCTTGCGAGCGAGCCCATATTTACGTGCATAGGGTATACCAAGTGCCCTTTCCTACACCATGACGGACAAGCTTACCCTCCTCGACAAGTCGCTTGAGGAGCCGTGTCGCTTGATAGGGCCCGATTTGGCACAACTCTGCCACCTCCCGTCGAGTGATCCGTCCATGTACTTTGACATACTCTAAAATCATCTGCTCCATCTGGGGGCGTTCGAAGCCCTTGAGGCGGACATAGGCCGCCTCCGCGCCCAACCGGCGGTAAGTCGCGGCCGAGAGCTGGTAGGTGCGGCCCTTGCGCTCGCCGCGGGCCTCGATCCTCGCTTCTGGATGACCTGCGCCGCCTCGGCCACGGACAGTCGCCGCTCCCGCCAGAGCCGGTTCAAGAGCAGCAGCTCATCGAGCCCAAGTGGGTGGCCCGCTTGATCCTCTTCTACGATCAAGCGTACAAAGGCCAGGTTGGCCTCCCCACCGGGCAGGACCAACACTACGGTCGTCGCGGTGCTCCGCTCGTAGGATGGGGCCGGACGCCCGTTGCGCAGCTGCTCCTCGAAGATGATGTCGATCCCGCGGGTGGTGCGTGACAAGCAGGTTCCCTACGTGGACCCCTTCGGGGAAGACACCGGGATTGGAGATCTCGATCCGGTCGGCATACCACTGGATGTGGACGGCGCCCATCTGGGTGTAGTCGCGGTGGATCAGGGCATTGGCCACCCCCTCGCGGAAGGCCCGCTCAGGGTAATCGGGGACCCCGATCCGCAGGAGCCCCAGCATCACCTCCTCCTCGCGGTTGCGCGCCCGAAAGCGCCCCGCGGCCAGCAAGCTGTGCCTGCATTTCGTGGAAATGATAGGGCAAGCACTCTGGCCTCCCCGCGCCGCCGATGGCCCGCCGCAGATACCTGCCATCGGTGGTGCCCACAGGCACGGGAGGAGACGGCACCTCTATGGCCAATATGGGCTTCCCCTCAAGTTGCACTACCTCGACGCGACAGGTGAGCGATGGTCGGGTACGGTTGGCGATGAGCGCCTGGACCCGAATCGGATCAGTGCTGACACCATGACGGGGACGTGCTCCCGTTACTCGGCCGTCATCCTCTACACCCACCAAGAGATATCCTGGCTCTGCTCCTGGCCGGTTAGCCAAGCAAACGACAACCTCCACTAGCTCATTATCCGATAACTTGTCGTGCTCTTCCCCCTTGAACTCAACCGAAAGGCTTTCTTCGCGAGAAATCAGCTTGCGGAGCTGCTCTTCTGTCATCCCCTAATCACCTCGCTGATACACGCTACGCTTCCAATCGCGGACGAGATACCGTACCACTTCCACCTTTTCTTCGGCTTGGAGCACGGAGGCCGGGTTGCGGATGCGGTGAAGGGTGGGGTTTTGGGTGGCGTTCTCCACGATGTACAGCCAGTACTCATCGCCCAGGCGATGGGCCATCAGCCACTCGTTGGGGGTGAGGATGATCGGCCCGGTCGTTGCCCGGGCCTTCACTTCAATGTAACGCACATCACCTTCAGCGCCGAGAGAGCGGAGGTCGTAGCCCAAGTTGAACATGGAAACGTCCTCCACCTGGCGGCCCTCCCCACGCTCGTGGGCCATGGCCAGCTCCATCCCCACCCGCTCCACTTCCATCGCGGGGTGCAAGAGCTCATCGGCCTGGGGCAAGGGGGACACCGCCGCCGCCCCAATCAGGTTTATCGTGCCGGGCACCAGCGTTGTCTCCAGGCGTAGGGCTTCCACCAGCCGCCGGCGCCGTTCCTCCAACTCCTCCCGCCGCTGCCGTAGCCTGTTAAACAGGGGTTCGGGGATCTCCTCTCCCTTGGCCCGGCGGGTCTCGAGTTCCAAGAGGTCCGCCTCCGCCTCCCCGATGAGCGTATAAAACGATCGCAGCCCGTATCGCTCTTTCACCCCGGCTTGCCGCTCCCGCTCGGCCCTTATCTCGGACAGGAACTGGGGCACCAGCTTCTGTGCCACGTAGGCCTGGATGGCCAACGGATCAAGGGCGGCTTGACTCCCAGCACCAGCCGCCGGCTTCAGGTCCCAAAGCACGCCGGAAGAGATCGGCCTAAGTTCCCCTTGCGGAGGCTGAAACACCGCGTACAGGCGCTTCCCGACCGGGGTGCCGCTCCCATCCCTGACCTCGGCCTCCACAAACCATACGGTCCCGGAAAGCTCCCCGGAGGGATCAACGAAAGCCGCCCCCCGCTTGAGTTCCGCCTCCCCTTTGGCGATTACCTCCTCGATGATCGCTTCCAGTAGAGGATGGCCAGGGGCCACGAGCTCCGCGCCGCTTCGCCTGGCTTCCTCCTTGTAGAACGTGAAATCGCGGTAGGCACGTTGGACTTCCCCATACCGGTTCTGAAACCCCACCGTCCTCCGCCGCAAACTGACGGGGACCGGGACCAACCGGTAATGCCTATCCCTACGGGTCTCACATGGTACCCCCAAGAACCTACAAGCCCTCACGAAGAACCGCTCTATGTATTCGGGGACCAGCCTCATCTCTTTGGCCCGCCGCTCTTCCCCTAACACCGCTTTCAGGTCGATGTGCCGGGTGGCCAACGCCTCTAGGGCCGCCTCCCGAGCCCGGCGTAGTGCTTCTTCATCTGGGATGCGCTCGATCTCCGCGGCGATCTCGTCCAGGGTACGTCTCCCGGTGAGGGCCTCCACGATCAGATCGGCCAGGCTCCGCCCCGGGATCACCTCCTGGATCACGTCGAATACCCGGTCGGAGCCCATGGCTTGACGGATGGCCTCCAGCTTCTTAAACAGCCGGCGCAGAACATCCCCCTCCACCGTGTCCTCGGCCACCAGGTTGTAGATGAACACCTCTTTGCGCTGGCCATAGCGGTGGATCCGCCCCATCCGCTGCTCCAAGCGGTTAGGGTTCCAGGGGATGTCATAGTTGACCATAAGGGAGCAAAACTGGAGGTTGATCCCCTCCCCGCCCGCCTCGGTGGATACCATCACCTGAGCCAAGCCCTTGAATTCGTGTTCGGCCCGGATGCGCTCGTCCAGCCCCATGCCGCCATGCAGTTTAACCACGGAATAGCCCCACCCGGAAAGTTGCTCCACCAGGTACTCCATGGTATCGCGTGATTCCGTGAAAATAAGCAGTTTTTCTTTGGTATCCCGGATGGCGAGCTCATCAAGTAGGCGCCGGAGCTGGACAAGCTTTGTTTCCTCCCCCGAGCGCTCCACCCGGCGGGCGAGCTGGATGATGGCTTCCAGTTGGGCGAGCTCGGCCTCAAGTTCGTTTCTGGTGGCCGCAGCGGTCAGCCGCTCGATCAGCTCTTCCTCCTTCCTCCAGCGCTCCAGTTCCGGGGCGTCCTCCAGCGCTTCCTCGTCGATGTAGCCCTGTTCGGACAGCCAGCGGCCGAGCTTCAAAAGCTCTGATAACCGCTTTCGCCGGCGTTCCAGGGACCGCCGGGCTGCTCGCACCGAAGAGGCGAGCCTCCTTTGCAAAATCAAGAGAGCAAAGGCTACGTTGCGTTTTTCTTGGTTTAAAGCGAGGTTATATTGCTCGCGCACGTAGCGGGTGAGAGCCCCATAAAGTTCGCGTTCCCGGGGCGACAGGCGATAGGTCACGGTGCGCACGTGTCGGGGCGGGAACAGGGGTACCCCATCGAAGGTCTTCAGGTCCTCTTTGAGCCGCCGCAGGAACAGGATATTCTCCCCCCGCCGGGCGGCCTCGGACAGGATGTCTACATTGGCGTACATCCCGGGCTCAAGTAGCTCCAAAAGGAGGCGGAAATTCTCCGGGTCGCCTCGATGGGGGGTGGCCGTAAGAAACAGGAGGAACCGGCTGGCCCGCGAGAGAACCTCCCCCAACCGGTAGCGCTGGGTTTTCTTAGTCTTGTCACCGTAGCGCCAGGCGGATAGCTTGTGGGCCTCATCCACGATCACCAGGTCCCAGTCGGCTTCGGCGAGCGTGGCCAGCACGTCCTCCTGTTTGGCGAAGTCCATGGAGGTGATGAGTTGAGGGTGGGAGCGCCATGGATTCTCCCGCCAGCTCCCCTTGAAGGTGGCGCGGTTCACCATCCGGAACATCTCCCAAAATCGTTCCCGCATCTCCCGCAGCCACTGATCGATGAGGTGGCCGGGGACCACGATCAGGGTGCGCTCCACCAGCGACCTGTATTTGAGCTCTTTGAGGAGGAGGCCGGCCATGATGGTCTTGCCCGCTCCGGGATCGTCGGCAAGCAGAAACCGCAGCCGCGCCTGTCGCAACATGTGGTGATAGACAGCGTCGATCTGATGGGGAAGGGGGTCTACCTGCGAGGTGTGCACGGCTTGAAGGGGATCGAACAGGTGGGCGAGCCGGATGCGGCGGGCCTCCAGGGCCAGGAAGGCGGCCTCCCCATCCCCGGAGAAGGTGAACCCTTGGGGAGTTCTGACTTTCAGGGAAGCAAGCTCTGATCG
>DQVA01000082.1 GCA_015661965.1 Candidatus Bipolaricaulota bacterium | reverse complement strand
ATTGCAGGCGGTGGGTTTGAAACCAGAACACATGCGGCGCTATCCCCATGAGTTCTCCGGCGGCCAGCGCCAGCGGATCGGGATCGCCCGGGCCCTGGCCCTGGACCCCCAGCTCATCGTGTGCGACGAGCCGGTGTCCGCCCTGGACGTGTCCATCCAGGCCCAGGTGCTGAACCTCCTGGAGGACCTGCAAGAGCAATTTCATCTCACGTATCTTTTCATCGCCCACGATCTGTCGGTGGTAAAGCACATCTCGGATCGGGTAGCGGTCATGTACCTAGGGAAGATCGTGGAGCTGGCGGAGACCGAGGAGTTGTTCACCCATCCGTTGCACCCCTACACCGAGGCACTGCTCTCGGCGGTGCCGGTGCCAGACCCGGATTACGAGGCGGAACGCATCATCCTGCAGGGGGACGTGCCCAGCCCGGTGAACCCTCCCCCGGGGTGTTACTTCCACCCCCGCTGTCCATACGCCAAGGACATCTGCTCACAAGCTGCTCCGGAGTTTCAGGACTACGGCGCTCACCATTTCGCGGCCTGCCACTTCGCCGGCCAGCTCACCCTGCGGGGCGTTAAGATGCAGTGAAGGTCCTGATCGGGACCAGAAACCCTAAGAAGCTTGAGGAGTGTCTCCGCATCATTGGGGATATCCCCGGGATCGAGTGGCTCACCTTCCGGGATCATCCCTTCCCGGAGGTGGAGGAGACCGGGATGACCCTGGAGGAGAACGCCCGGCTCAAGGCAACCTCGCTTGTCAGTGTTACCAAGCTTCCCGTTCTCGCGGAGGATTCCGGGCTGGAGGTGGTCGCCCTGGGCGGGGCTCCGGGGGTGCGGTCGGCCCGGTTCGCCGGGGCGGGGAAGGACTACCGGAGGAACAACGAGAAGCTTCTAAAGCTCCTTGCCGGGGTGGAGGACCGGCGAGCGCGGTTCCGGGCGGTGGCCGCGCTGGCGCTCCCGGACGGGCGAATATGGCTGGCGGAGGGGGTATTGGAGGGGGAGATCGCCCTCGCCCCCCGGGGGAGCGGGGGATTCGGGTACGATCCCCTGTTCATCCCGCTCGGGGACTCCAGGACCCTGGCCGAGCTGGCCCCGGAGGAGAAGGATCGGATCTCCCACCGTCGCCGGGCCCTGGAGCGGCTCCGCCCCCTCCTCGCCTCCCTGGCCCGGGGACAACTCTAGTCCCCAGCCCCTCTACCGCGGGCCAGGCTAGGTTTCCACGCCTCGGCCAGCAACACAACCCCGTACAGCGGGAGAAACACCGGTCCCCTTCAGCGAAATCCCCCTGAGGCACTTCGAGGCCTTGACAGGGCGGCTGGGGCCGTGCTATAGTGGCCGACCTGTTGAAGGGAGGGATGGTTATGGAAAGTGAGTTTAGCTTTGTCGGCCTCGGAGGCCCTGCCTTCAACAGGTGGCTTTATTGACCTGAGTTACCTTCCTTCCTGTAACCCCCGCAGGGCCGTCCCCCTCTCGATCCCTGATTTCCTGGGGAGGTGGTCCCGGTTTGACCCTTGAAGATTGGCGGCGGCGGATCGACGAGCTGGATCGGAAGCTGGTGGAGTTGCTCAATCAGCGGGCCCGCCTGGCGCTCAGAATCGCTGATACCAAGAGAGCGATCGGCCTTTCCAATCGGTGCCCGGACCGCGAGGAGGAGGTGCTGCAGAACGTATCGGCGCATAACCGTGGCCCCCTGGACGGGGAGGCCATCCGTCGGATCCTGCGGGCGGTCATGGCAGAATGCTTGAGGCTGGAGGAGGTGGCGAGCGGTGATCGTGGTGATGAAGCCGGGCGCGACCCGACAGCAGATCGCGGCGGCAAGTGAAAAGCTCGTCGAACT
>DQVA01000133.1 GCA_015661965.1 Candidatus Bipolaricaulota bacterium | reverse complement strand
CCTGGTATTGAGGCCGAATGGCAGGAGAAGATCTTTGGGCTATTTGAGAAACTCGATCGAAACAAGGAAGGTACGGGGGCCGGATTGGCGATCTGCAAAAGGATCGTGGAGGAGCATGGAGGGAAGATCTGGGTGGAGTCGAAGGTGGGCAGGGGCAGCACCTTCTTCTTCACCTTGCCCAAGGTACCCGTGAAAAAAGGGGTGGAACAGCATGCCCAATGAACGCCGAATGGTCATCCTGGTGGTGGAGGACGAAGATCTCCACTACGAGCTCATCGAACGGTCGGTGAAGCAAGTGGAGAAAGAGACGAAGGCGCGGTATGAGCTCTTCCGGGCCACGGACGGCGCTGAAGCACTGGACTTCCTGTTCCGCAAGGGGAAGTATGCCGATGCCCCGCGGCCCAACCTGATCCTCCTCGATCTGAGGTTGCCGAAGGTGGGGGGGATGGAGGTGCTGGCCAAGATCAAGGAGGACGAACGCTTGCGGAAGATCCCGGTGGTGGTGCTCACCGTGTCCACCAACGAGGAGGAGATGGTGCGGGCCTATGATTCTGGGGCGGCGGGTTTTTTGACCAAGCCGGCCAAGCCCGAGGACTTCGAGCGGCTTCTCACCACCGTTTGGGAGTACTGGCGCATCGCCCGCCTGCCTGAATAGACCCCTCTGTCCCCTCCCGGGCCGACAAACCACCCCCTGGGGGGTGCCGTACGTCCTGTAACCCCCGCCCCTCCAGCTGTGTACTTCCTAGCGAGATGGCCACGTGCCCAATGGCGTGGTGCCGACCGAGAGGGGTTTCCGACCCCCCGGACCGGGGCCTGTGGGGATGAAGACGTGGGACCGCCCGGTTGCCCCGGTCCGTGAGGTTGCCGTTCGAATCGGCGGGGCACGTGGGAAACTGGGCCCACTTTTATGGCTCCCTTTCCCGCCCGGGGAGCCTCGGTTCCGCGGGGGAGGGGCAACTTGCCCCTCCCCCGCCCTGCTTTACAGCAGTCCCTCCAGGATGGCGCGTGCCGCCGCCCGGGCAGTTGCTTCCTGCTCCACTGAAAGCCCCCGATTGGCAAGCGCCAGGAGTTCCTCCAGCGCTGCCATGACCTGGGCGGGGGTCCCAGGGGGGGCATTTTGGCGCAGGTAAACCTCCCAGTCCTCCTGGATCCTCAAGTACAGGGGAGATGGGGACAGGAGCACGGTTTGGGCCAGGAAAGCGGTCTGGAATTCCCAGCCGCCCCCGGCCGCGGCCGCGGCATCCGCAGCCGCCAGCAGGAGTCCGTCCAGTGCCCGCCGCCCCTCCTCCAGCGCCACCATGAGCTCATCTAGCTCCCAGGCCGGGAGCTCCGCCACCCCCTGGCCCGTTTCCGCGACCATGCCCATCAGCTGGGAGAGGACCGTGGAGGCCGTCTGCTGGGCGGAGCAAGCTGGTCCCCCGCCGGGAAGGGCCTGGAACAGGGCCCCTAGTTCGCTGAGCGCTTGCCCCACTTCCCCCAGGGCCAGCGTGGCTCGCTCCGCTGCCGGTGGTTCCCCGCCGCTCAACCGCCACAGGGCGAGGCGTTGTCGGTACAGCTCCACCGGGGCGTAACAGGAAAGGAGAGAGGCTATGTCGCGCCCTGCCTCCGCCCAGCCGACGGCCAGCCCCCCCAGCCCCGGCAGGTTAAAGGCCAGAAGCACCGAGAAGACGAGCAGACTCGTTTTCATGTACCCATTGTACCAGGGAGACCGGATAGGCTGCCACGACGCACCCTGCCGAGGCGGTGGATGTCAGGGACGGCTTTTACCGGGGGCCTTGAAGGCGGAGGAAAAACCGCGTAAGAATGGTTGCCATGGGGATCGAACGTGAGGAGGGCTGCCCGGCCCTCCGGTTGGTCTGCCTACCCCCCCAACCCAACCTTTTGGCTGCCCTCGGGAGGAACTCAGCATGAGGCTTGCACGTCATCCGATCTTGGAATTCAAGCGCGGAAGGAAGATCAGCTTCATCTTCGATGGTAGGGAGATGGAGGCCTATGAGGGGGAGACCATTGCCGCAGCCCTGCACGCTGCTGGGGTTCGTGTCCTCTCCCGCACCCGGTCCGGCGCCCCCCGGGGCCTCTTCTGCGCCATCGGCACATGTTCCTCGTGCTTGATGACGGTGGACGGGCTCCCCAACGTGCGCGCCTGTATCACCCCGGTGCGAGAGGGAATGGTGGTGGAGTCACAACGGGGTCCTGGGCGACTGAACCCCGCGTTTCGCCCGGAACCTCGAGAGACGGAGAGGGGGAAGGCGGAGGTTGCGGTGGTGGGGGCCGGGCCCGCTGGGCTCTCAGCGGCTATGACCCTCCTTGGCCAGGGGATAAGGCCCGTGGTGGTTGACGAGAACCCCCAACTTGGGGGGCAGCTCATAAAGCAAACCCATAAGTTCTTCGGGTCCCGGGCGGAAAGGGCCGGCACCCGGGGGGTGTCCATCGCCCAGGCCCTGGTGGGGGAAGTGGGGGACAGGGCGGAGATCCTCCGGGAGGCGCGGGTCATCGGGATGTATACCGAGGGCGGGGGGAAGCTGCTCGCCGTCCAACATGAGGACCGCTTGCTTCTCATCGCAGCGGAAGCGTTGATCGTGGCCACCGGGGCCGAGGAGCGGTTCCTCCCGTTTCCCGGGAACACCCTCCCCGGGGTGTACGGGGCCGGGGCGGTCCAGACCCTGATGAACGTGTACGGGGTAAAGCCCGGGGAGCGGGCCCTGATGGTGGGGGCGGGAAACGTAGGGCTGATCGTGTCTTACCAGCTCCTCCAAGCCGGGGTAGAGGTAGCGGCGGTGGTGGAGGCCCTGCCGGAGTATGGGGGCTACCACGTGCACGCGGCCAAGCTCCGGCGGTTGGGGGTCCCCATTCTCACCCGCCATACCGTGGTGCGGGCCCTGGGGGAGGAGCGGGTGGAGGGGGCGGTGATCGCCCGGGTTGACGAGCGGTTCGAACCGCTACCGGGGACGGAGCGGGAGCTGGAGGTGGACCTCGTCTGCTTGGCCATCGGGCTCAACCCTTCCACCCGGCTCCTGGAACAGGCAGGGGCCAGAATGGCTTATGTGGCCGAGTTGGGTGGGCGGGTGCCGCTGCACGACGAGTGGATGGAGACGACCGTGTCCGGGGTGTACGTGGCTGGGGACTGCGCCGGGATCGGGGAGGCCTCCACGGCGATGCTGGAGGGGCGGCTCGCCGCCCTGGCGGTCTTGGAGCGGTTAGGGCGGGATGTCCGCCGGGCCAAGGCGGAAGCCCGGACCAGTTTGGCCCGGTTGCGGGCGGGGCCGTTCGGGGCCCGGCCCCGCCAGGGCAAGGAAAAGCTACGGGCCCTGTTGCAGGAGGTGTCCTGTGGCTAGTTTCCGGGAGACCGGGGTGCTGTCGCGGGAGGAACTTGCGGGGAGGCTGCCGCCTGGGGAGCGCCTGCGCCGCGGGGCCTGTG
>DQVA01000315.1 GCA_015661965.1 Candidatus Bipolaricaulota bacterium | reverse complement strand
CTCGAACTCGAAGGTCCGCAGGATGGTCCCATCCGCGGCGGAGAGGAGCCACACCGCATTCAGTCCCCACACCGCCAACACATCGCCCGCAGGAGAGAACACGGGTGAAGAAGGCAGGGAGAGGAAGCCGAGGTCCTCGGTGCGCCAGCGGCTTTTCCCTCTGGGCACCGCAATGCACTCGGCGAACCCTTCCCGTCCCATCCGGTAGAGCGCCACAATCCCGGTTCCATCAGGGGACCAGGCGAGCCCCACCGCGCTTGCCGCCTCGGGGAGAGAAAGCCCCTGGGCGCCGCCCGGGACGAAAAAGCCCGAAGCCAAAACGCAGACCAACAGGATCCAGCGCATCGATATCCTCCTTTCACTGCTTCCGCGGTTCATCCTTCTCCGGGAACCGGTCCACCCGGTCCCAGCTTAGATCGCCCATCACCCCCCAAAGCGAGCCTTTATCCGGGAGATCAGGATCTCCACGCCCGGGGATCCAGGGGGCCGGTGAGACGTTCGGGGGGCGGCCGCCCGGCCGAAACCTTGGCCAGGAGTTCAGCTTGAGCACCACGTTCCCCTGGGCGTGGGGGACACCCGGCCACCCCCACCCACCGGAGGGCATCCGCGGGGTAGTGGCGGGGCGGGAAGACAGGGGAAGGAGGTAGGCTCAACGACCGCAAAAAACGCCACGACAACCACGCACCCCCGCGGCACTTCCCCACCTCCCCGGAACGGATACTTTTCGCCATAAGCTACAACCGAAGAATGTAAGTGGTTTCAACGGACGCGACAAGCCTAGGAGCTGAGCTTCCGATATGGAGTAGAGTCTGGGGAATGATGTTATGAAAGCGCGCGTCCTGGGCAGCGCCGGAGCACCTGGCCCCTATGCGGGGATGGTGCCACGGGTGCGCTCCAGCGGAGGAGAACCTTATGCCGCGCCGGCGACGAAAGGATGTGCCCCCCGGAACGTGCCTACGGCTCCTTGATGCCGTTGCGGGCTTCGCCCTCCTCGCGCCATGGGCAACCCGCACCGTGATGCATACAGCCCCGCTTCGGTGCCAGTTCCACTGAGGCGTTCGCCTGCCGCCTCCTTGACAGCGGCGAGTCTGTGGTTGCAGGAAAGGCGACGATGGGAGAACCTCTCCTCGGAGGTGTCCATGAAGAGATATCTGTTGCCTGTGGTGGGAGTGGCATTGCTGGGACTAGCCGGTTGCTTCCCCACTGGGGGAGGGCTGCGGGCGGTGATCCGCACCGATCCCTCCCCACCCCGGGGGCCCTGGCCCCTCACCGTGGAGTTCAACGGGACCCGTTCCACCGGCGAGATCGAGCAGTACCTGTGGACCTTCGAGGACCCGGAAGGGGAGGTGATCCATACCGCCCAAGGCATCTCTGTGGAGTACACCTTCGATTCCCCCGGCGAGTACACGGTCTACCTCACCGTGGTCTCCCCCGGGGGGTCCACCCATCAGTCCTCGATCAAGGTGGAGGTGCGGTCGAAGTACCCCATCGCTCAGTTCGAGGTTGTGCGTACCGGACATGGAGCCACGGTGATACTCGATGCCTCCGACTCCTACGATCCGGACGGCGAGATCCTCTGGTATCGCTGGAGCTTCGGAGACGGGATGATAGAGGTGACCCAGGAGCCCACCGTGGAGCACTCTTATCCCGGGAACGGGATCTATACCGTGACCCTGGTGGTTGAGGACGATTACGGGGATGTGTCGGCTCCCGCCTCCCGGGAAGTGGTGGTGAGCGGGAGCTGTAGCGGCTGTGGTTGAGCTCCGGATCCCGGATATCGAGGGGACCCTGGCCGACCTGATCCGCCAGATCCCCCGGGGCCGGGTCACCACATACCGGGCCCTGGCTGAGGCATTGGGCGACCCCGGCGCCGCCCGGTTCGTGGGGGAGTGGGTCATGCGCCCGGAAGTCCGGGACCTGCCGGTCCATAGGGTGGTGCACTCCTCCGGGGACGTGGGCCGGTTCGCCTTCGGCACCTGGGAGGAGAAGGCGCGACTGCTGGCGGCGGAGGGGGTACGGGTGGTGGGGCACAGGGTGTCGCCCCTGCCTCGCTACTTCTTCTGGGACTTCAGCACCGATCGCCCCCTGGCCTGGCTCAGGGAGGAGCAAGTGAAGCTGGCGGGCAAGGTGACCTTGACCCCCTTATCCGAGGTGGAAAAGGTAGCCGGGCTGGACGTGGCCTACAGCGGTTCCCGAGCGGTGGCCGCCTACGTGCTCGCATCCCCGGAGGGAGAAGTGGTGGATTTCGTGACCGCGGAGGCCTCGCTGAAGTTCCCCTACATCCCGACTTACCTTTCCTATCGCGAACTTCCGCCCTACCTCGCCGTACTGGAGCAGGCGAAGGCCGAGGGCCTTATGGGGGACGTGCTTCTGGTGGACGGGAATGGGGTGTTGCATCCGCGGCGGATCGGGATCGCCAGTCACTTGGGAGTGCTGCTGGACCACCCCACGCTAGGAGTGGCCAAGCGCAAGCTGTGCGGGGAGGTGAACACCGAGGGCATGGTGGTGGGGGAGTGGCGGCCGGTGGTCCTGGATGGGGAGACGGTAGGGGCGGCGGTGCGCACGAGCAGGAACCGGACCTTGTTCGTCTCCCCCGGACATCGGATCGACCTCCCCGGGGCGGTGGAGTTGGTTTTGGCCCTGGTGCGGGAGCACCCCCTCCCGGAGCCGTTGCGCTGGGCACATGACCTCGCCACCGAGGCCGTCCGCTCCCCCAAGGTATGAAGGGTTTGAACACTCTTAAATTACAACTTTGCGGGATCACATCGCTCGGTTTGGTCGGGGACTGCCCGCGAGTCTTGGGGGTTGGGGTTCAGGGGTTGGGTTCCTCGTCCGGGGGGAGGTAGAAGGCGGCCAGGGCCTCCCGGGCCCGCCGCAGGTCCTCCTCCGGCACCAGCAATTCCACCTCCGCCAGGCCGTCCACCGTGACCGGATACAGTGAGGGTGGCACCTGGGTGCGGAACCGCACCCTGATCCCCTCCCCTTCCAGGAACCCGGCCAGAAGCTGCGCCCGGGGCTCCCCGATGACCTTGGTCAAGGGGACCCAACCCATTTTGCCTCCCTTAGATCAAGCTCGTTGTGCACCAAGGTGATACACTGGTGGCCGTGCAGTGACAAGGGCCCTAGGGAGATCTTGGGATAGAGGACGAGGGACTCCCGTTCCGCCGGGGTGAAGTCCTTGTGGTCCGAGAGGACGAACGCCGGCCAGGCGGGGAGCGGGGCTTTCCTCACAAACTGTCCCTCCTCGTCCAGGACCAGCGGTTGAAACCCTTCCCCGGAGATCCGCACCAGTAATTCCCGCAGGCCCTCCCAGCGCACCCGGATGCCGGGGGTGGACTCGGCCGACTCCCCCGGGGACAGGCCTTGGGCCCGGGTCAACGCCCGCCGCAGCAGGGCGGCGGTGGACCGCTCGTCGGGGTTCAAGTGTCGCAGCCTCCTTCCCTCCAGCTCGACCACCAACCGGTCCCGGATCGCCAGGTACAGGCGGACGTCCTTTCTGATACCGTGGGAGAGGAGGAAGGCCTCGGTGGTGCAGCGACACAGGATATCCAACCTGCCCGCCCCGCCGGGGAGATCGGACAGGGAGAACCCGCCCTCCAGTGGCGCAGTATGGCTCACTACAATGAACGCCCGCATGCTGCATGTTACAGGGTTACCTCCATTACGGACAACGGCCACCTACCAGGGGACGAGGTGAGGCCGCTTCTCATCACACCCTTCCCCTGCTCGTCCCCTGATTTTCCGTGTGTGGTGCTTCCTAAGGCCATAGGATGTCCCGGTCATATTAAGGAGGGTTCGATGCGGTATACGCTACTGGGGATAGCCGTTCTGATATTGGGACAGCTCGCGCTGGCCCAGGAGTTTCATATCGACTTCGACTTCAGTCTTTCCCTTGATCCTGCCACAAGCACCATATCCGACCTCTCCGCCTCTTCTGAT
>DQVA01000100.1 GCA_015661965.1 Candidatus Bipolaricaulota bacterium | reverse complement strand
TCGCCACCCGTCCCCATAGGGACACCGAACTCGGGGCCCGGTATCTGCTGGCGGCGCTCGACCTCAGGGAACGCCACGACTACGTATCCGCCCAGGAGCGGCTGAAGGAGATCCTGGAGCTAGATCCCCGCTTCGAACGAGCCCTCATCTTGCTGGGGGACATCTACCGCAACACCTATCGCTATGAGGAGGCGAAGGGGTATTACCAGCGCGCCCTGCAGGTGATCGACCGCAAGATCGCCCGGCTGGAACGGAAACTCGCCGGGGAGGTCACCGCCGAGGAGTACGGGGCCATCCGGACTGACCTCGCCCGGCTCAGGCAGCAGCGGGAAGGCGTGGTGCGCTCCCTGGCGCAGCTCCCTTAAGTCCGTTGCGGCTGCCCCGGCCCGGGCTTATAGTCATCTGCCATGGTGTCGTTCAAAAAGGCCGTAGACTTCGTGTTCGGCCAGACCAACGAACAGAAGCTCAAGAAACTCCTGCCCCTGGTGGAAGAGGTCAACGCCTGGTCAGAGAAGGTAAAAGGCGCCTCCGATGCTGAGCTGCAGGCCAAAACCGACGAGTTCAAGGCCCGCCTCGCCGAGGGGGAGACACTGGATGACCTCCTGCCGGAGGCGTTCGCCGTGGTCAGGGAGGCGGCAACCAGGACTATTGGCCTCTATCCCTACGACGTCCAGGTGCTGGGCGGCGTCGTCCTCCACCAGCGCCGGATCGCCGAGATGAAGACCGGCGAGGGGAAGACGTTGGTGGCCACCATGCCCGCCTACCTCAACGCCCTGGTGGGCAAGGTGCACGTGGTCACGGTCAACGATTACCTGGCCCGGCGCGACCGCCACTGGATGGGCCCAGTCTACGAGTTCTTGGGGCTCAAGGTGGGCCTGATCCAGGAGGGGATGGAGCCCGAGGCCCGCAAGGCCGCCTATCAGGCGGACATCACCTACGGCACCAACGCCCAGTTCGGGTTCGACTACCTCAGGGACCACATGGTGATCTCCCAGGACCAGAAGGTCCAGGGGCCGCTCGACTTCGCCATCGTGGACGAGATCGACTACATCCTCATCGACGAGGCCAGGACCCCCTTGATCATCTCCGGCCCCACCCGGGAGACGGCCCGCATGTTCAAGGAGTTCGCCCGCATTGCCAAGCTATTCCGGGAGGGGGAGGACTTCGAGGTGGACGAGGAACACCGCCGCCTCACCCTCACCGATCAGGGCATCGCTAAAGCGGAAAAGATCCTGAAGTTCGAGAACATGTTCGACCCCCGGGCCACGCTGGCCCTGCATCACCTGGAGACCGCCCTCAGGGCCCGCGTCTTCTTCAAGCGGGACCGGGACTACATCGTCAAGGACGGCCGGGTGATCATCGTGGATGAGTTCACCGGGCGCCTCATGCCCGATCGCCGCTACTCCGGCGGGCTGCACCAGGCCATCGAGGCCAAGGAAGGGCTCACCATCCAGCGGGAGTCCCAGACCCTGGCCACCATCACCCTGCAGCACTACTTCCGGTTGTACAAAGGCCTGGCGGGGATGACCGGCACCGCCAAGACGGAGGAAGCGGAGTTCAAAGAGATCTACGGCCTGGATGTGGTGCAGATCCCCACCAACCGGCCCCTGATCCGGCAAGCGCTGCCCGACGTGATCTACCGCACCAAGAAGGCCAAGTTCGAGGCGGTGGCCGACGAGGTGGAGCGGCTGTACAAGGAGGGCTACCCCGTCCTCATCGGCACCACCTCCATTGAGGACTCCGAGCAGCTGTCCCGGCTCCTGAAGCGCCGCAAGCTCCCCCATCAGGTACTGAACGCCAAGCATCACGAGCGGGAGGCCCAGATCGTGGCCCAGGCGGGCCGCCTGGGTGCGATCACCATCGCCACCAACATGGCCGGCCGCGGCACCGACATCCTGCTCGGGGGAAACCCCGAGTTCCGTGCCCGCCAGGAGGCCGACCCCGAGGAGGAGCCGGAAAAATACCGGGAGCTTCTCGAGAAGTACAGGCGGGAAGCGGAGGAGGAGCGGCGAAAGATCGTGCGGCCGGCCGACCCCGATTCCCCCTATGGCAAGAAATGCCTGGCCCAGATCAAGAAGTGGTGTCAGGAGACGGGCCACCCCTTCCGGCCCGAGGAATGGCGGGACCGCCTCTACCAGGGAGGCCTACACGTGATCGGCTGTCAGCGCCACGAGGCACGCCGGATCGACGACCAGCTGGCCGGGCGGGCCGGCCGCCAGGGGGACCCCGGCTCCGCCCAGTTCTTCATGTCCCTGGAGGACGATCTGCTACGTATCTTCGGCGGGGAACGGATCTCCTCCCTCATGGAGCGGCTGGGGGTGAAGGAGGGGGAGCCCATCACCCACGAGCTCCTCACCCGGGCCATCCGCCGGGCCCAAAAGCGGGTGGAGGAACGCAACTTCGAGATCAGAAAGCGCCTGCTGGAATACGACGAGGTGATGGGAAAACAGCGGGAGGCCATCTACGCCCTGCGAGAAAGGTTTCTGCTCCCGCCCAAGGGCCAGGTGCCCGATGCGGAGGACATCATGGGCCACCTGGAGGAGATGGCCGCCGAGTACGCCGAGGTGCTGACCGAGCGTTACGCCCCGCCCTCCTCCGGTCCAGAGGCCTGGGACCTGGAGGGGCTTTCCAAGGCTTTGACCCGTCTCGCCGAACCCACCCCCAGCGCCCAAAACCTGTCCCAGGCGCGGCGGTGGGAGGATCTGGTGGGGCGGGTGCGGGAGGCGTTGGTGGGGCAGCTTGCCCGCCAGCGGGAGCGGCTGGCGCCCCATTTCCCCATCGTGGCCCGGTTGGTGCTCCTGCGGGTGGTGGACGCCAGCTGGCGACAACACCTGCTGGAACTGGACGACCTCAAGGAGGTCATCGGCTGGCGAGCCTATGGCGGCCGGGACCCCCTCACCGAGTTCAAGCGGGAGGCCCACCGACTGTTCCAGGAGATGCTCCTGCGGGCCGAAGAGGAAGCGCTCACGTTCTTGCTTTCCCCCAAGCTATCGGTGCGGGGCGCCCCGCCGCCCCCGGAGGCGGTGCCGGTAGGGGCCGCTTCCCCCACCACCTCCCCCGGCGCGGTCAAACCCAAATCGAAACCCGCCGGGAAAAAGCCGGAGTTCAAGGCCAAGGTGGGCCGCAACGACCCCTGCCCCTGCGGCTCAGGTAAGAAATACAAACACTGCTGCGGCAAAGATAACTGATGCTGTCCACTGAAGCACACGAGGGATTTCACCGAGCACACGGAGAGCACCGAGCAAGCCCCTGGCCACTGCGTCTCACACATTGATCAGCGGGGGACAGCGAAATCGGGTGCCAACCCAAACGCGTTTTATGGGGTTAAGCTCTGTGATCTCTGTGCCCTCCGCGGTTCCCCAATTAGACCTCCTAAGGATCAGAGGCGGAAGATGGCCTTGGCCCGCTCCAGGTTGTCCACCGTGAACACCAGCTGGTTCTTGTCCACCGAGAAGTAGCAGGAGCGCACGTTGATCCCGTCCCGGGCCAGCCGGTCCAGCACCGTGGCCAGCTGCCCAGGCTGATGGGGCAGGCTCATGGTGAGGGCCTCCCGTTCCTCATAGTCCACCCCCAGTTCCCGCAGCACCTTGCGGGTCTTGCCCGGGTTGTCCGTAACCATGGACACCACCGCCTCCTCGAGGATGGTCAGGGCGGCGATGGCCTCCACGTTCACCTTCTCCTCCGCCAGGGCGGCCATCACCTCGAGCAGCGCCCCCGGCCGGTCCCCCAGTATGAAGCCGAACTCCTGCATCCCCATCACCTCCTCCCCCCATACTACCTCCCCAGCCATTTTTCAGCCAAACCCCACTGGACCGATCCCCGCATTTCAAAACTCACGGGTTGGACAAGGCTGGCGCACCCGTCGCATCCGGAGGGGGCGGGTTGACCGGCGGGCCCCGCCCCCCTATTATTTAGCAGCTAAAGGTGGTGAGTGCTAAATGCGGGGACGCCGGCAGTTGCTGCTGAAAGAGGTGGTGGACTGGTTCATCCGAACCAGGCAGCCCGTCTCCTCCAAGTCCCTGGTGGAGGAGTACGGACACCGCTTCTCCTCCGCCACCGTGCGCAACGAGCTCGCCGCGCTGGAGCGGGAGGGCTACATCTACAAACCCTATCCCTCCTCCGGCCGCATCCCCACCAAGAAGGCGTTCCGCTTCTTCGCCCACTGGCTGCTGGAACTGGCCGAGCTCAAGGAGCGCCCGGCCCGCCTGCCCGCCGAACCGCCGGAGATCGTCCCCCAGGAACTGCCGGAGCTGTTGCGGCGCACCGCGCTCCTCCTTTCCACCATGACCGGGAACCTCGCGTTCGTACTCGCCCCCGAGGTGGAGGCGCTCCGGCTCGCCGGCCTGGTGATGCGCCGCATCGGCCCGGGGGCGGTGTTGGTGGTGGTGCTGTCCGAACTGGGGGTGGTGGAGTCCCGGGTATTGCAGCTCCCAGGGGACCTGGCCCCCCAAGTGGTGGTGCAGGTGGAGGAGGTCCTCTCCCGGCGCGTCCGGGGCCTCACCCTGCACCAGCTGGTGGAGTTGGGGGACCTGGAGGTCAAGGGCTGGCACGATCGCACCGTGCTGGCGGCCCTGGACCTGCTGCAACGCTTGGCCGCCGAGGGGCTCCGGCGACGGCTGTACGTGGAGGGACTGACCCAGCTTTTGCGGGACCTCGCGGATCAGCCGGCGGATTGGACCATGGAGCGGATCTGCGGCCTGCTTCGGCTCCTGGAGGACGAGCGGGGCTTCGCCCAGGTGATCTCACGCCTGCGGGCCGGGGCCCAGGAGCTGGCGGTGGCGGTGGGGGAGGAGGGGGTGCGGGAGCTCGCCGACTTCAGCGTGGTCACCGTGCCCTACTTCGGCGACACCGGCGTCCTGGGGGTGATCGGCCCCCTATGGATGGACTACGCCCGCGCCTTTTCCGCCGCCCGCTACGTCGCCGGCCGGCTCAAAGCCATCCTGGCCACCGCCGGCCGCATCCAGGAGGTGAACACATGAGCGAGGAACTTAAAGGGACCAAGCCCGCAGAGGGGCAGAAGCTTAAAGAGCTGGAGGAGAAGCTTGCGGCCAAGGAGGAGGAGATAAAGCGATTGCGGGAGCGCCTGGTGCACCTGCAGGCGGACTTCGACAACTACCGGAAGCAGGCGGCCCGCGAGTCAGCGACGCTCGCCCGTCGGGTCCAGGACCAGGAGATCCTGGACTTTTTGCCGATCTACGATGCCCTGGAGCGGGCGTTCCGGGCCCTCAAGCGGAACAACGACCTGGACAGCTTCGTGGAGGGGGTGGAGCGGATATTCGCGCAGCTAGCAGAGATCCTCAAGCGAAAGGGCTGCCAGCCCTTCGACTCGGTGGGCCGCAGATTCGACCCCGCCTACCACGAGGTGCTGGTGACCGCCCACGCTGAGGCGGAGCGGAACGTGATCCTGGAGGAATTCGAGCGCGGCTGGCTGCGGGAGGGGGGGGTATTGCGGCCGGCCAAGGTGAAGGTGAGCCTCGGCCCCAAGGGAGGTGAGAAAAATGGCGGACACGAAGGAAAAGGTAATCGGAATTGACCTTGGCACCACCAACTCCTGCGCCGCCATCGTGCGGGGGGGACGCCCGGAGGTGATCCCCAACGCCGAGGGGGACCGGGTCACCCCGTCGGCGGTGGCGTTCACCGAGTCCGGCGAGATGCTGGTGGGCAAGCTCGCCAAGCGCCAGGCGGTGCTGAACCCAGCCAGGACCGTGCTCTCCATCAAGCGGAAGATGGGGACCGACCACCGGGTGCGGATCTCGCTGGACGGGCAGGTCAAGGAATACTCCCCGGAGCAGATCTCGGCGTTCATCCTCCAGAAGATCAAGCGGGACGCGGAGGAATATCTGGGCACCACGATCAGGAAGGCGGTGATCACCGTCCCCGCCTACTTCAACAACCTGCAGCGCCAGGCCACCAAAGACGCGGGCAAGATCGCTGGCCTGGAGGTGCTGCGGATCATCAACGAGCCCACCGCCGCCGCGCTCGCCTACGGCCTGGATCGCCAGGGGGAGCAGAAGATCGTGGTCTACGACCTGGGTGGGGGCACATTTGACGTGTCCATCCTGGAGATCGGCGAGGGCGTGTTCGAGGTGGTGGCCACCGACGGGGACACCCAGCTCGGGGGCGACGACTTCGACCGCCGCATCATGGACTGGCTGATCGAGGAGTTCAAGCGGGACACCGGCATCGACCTCCGGGGCGACCCGGCGGCGCTCCAGCGGCTTCGGGATGCGGCCGAGCAGGCCAAGATCGAGCTCTCCTCCCGTATGGAGACGCAGATCTCGCTCCCCTACATCACCGCCGATGCCTCCGGCCCCAAACACCTGGAGAAGACCCTGACCAGGGCGAAACTGGAGGGGATGATCGAGGACCTATTGGACCGGACGATGCGGATCGTGGACTCGGCACTCCAGGCGGCCAAGCTCACCCCGGAGGACATCGACCAGGTGGTGCTGGTGGGCGGCTCGACCCGCATCCCCAAGGTGCAGGAGCTGGTGGCGAAGAAGTTCAGCAAAGGCAAGATAAATAAGGAGATAAACCCCGACGAGGTGGTGGCCATGGGCGCGGCCATCCAGGCGGCCATCCTGGCCGGGGAGATGGACGAGATCGTGCTTTTGGATGTGACCCCGCTCACGCTCTCCATCGAGACCCTGGGCGGGATCGCCACCCCCGTCATCGAGCGCAACACCACCATCCCGGTGGAGCGTACCAAGACGTTTACCACCGCCGAGGACTACCAGACCCAGGTGGAGATCCACGTGGTGCAAGGGGAGCGGAAGATGGCCGCCGACAACAAATCCCTGGGGAAATTCGTGCTATCCGGCCTCCCCCCTGCCCCCCGGGGGGTGCCGCAAATCGATGTCACCTTCTCCATCGACGCCGATGGCATCCTGCATGTGAAGGCCAAGGACCGGGCCACCGGAAAGGAAGCGGCCATCACCATCGAGGAGACCTCCCGCCTTACCCCGGAGGAGATCGAGCGCATGAGGAAGGAGGCGGAGGAGCACGCAGAAGAAGACCGGCGCAAGGCCGAGGAGGCCGAGACCCGCAACCAAGCCGACATGCTCATCTACTCCGTGGAGAAAGCCCTGCGCGAGCTGGGGGACAAGGTGTCCTCCCAAAAGCGGGGCGAGATCGAGGCCGCCATCCGGTCCCTCAAGGAGAAGCTGGAGGCCAAGGCGGACGTGGCCGCCATCCGGGCGGCCATGGAGGAACTAAAGCGGGTCTCGGGCGAGGTGGCCGCCGAGGCGTATCGGCAGGCGAGCTCCGCCGAGGCCGCCGGGAGCGGAGAAAAAAGCGATCAGGACAAGGGCGGGGACTACATCGACTACCAGAAGGAGTGACGCTTGCCTAAGGACTACTATCAGATCCTGGGGGTGCCGCGGGACGCCTCCCAGGAGGAGATAAAGCGCGCCTACCGGCAGCTGGCCAAGAAGTACCACCCGGACGCGTACAAAGGCGACAAACGGGAGGCGGAGCGGCGCTTCCGGGAGATCGCCGAGGCCTACGAGGTCCTGTCGGACCCGGAGAAGCGGGCCCAGTACGACCGATTCGGGCACGTGGGCCCCGAGCAGGGGTTTGACTTCGGGCCCATGGACTTCCGCCGGGCCCGGGCGGCGTTCGAGGAGTTCTTCGGCCCGTCGGCGTTTGACGAGATCATCAACCTGTTCTTCGGGGAGGGGGCGCGCCCCCGCACGCGGGCGCGCCCCACCCGGGCCCGCCGGGGGGAGGACCTGGAATACCGGATCAAGATCTCCCTGGAGGACGCGGCGTTCGGGGCCCGCATTCGGGCCACGGTGCCGCGTCTGGTGAGCTGCGATCGCTGTGACGGCCTCGGCCTGGAACCAGGGAGCGGCGTCCGGGCCTGCCCCACCTGTGGCGGCAGCGGACGTATCGAGTACCGGCAGTTCACCATGCTGGGGTCGTTCGTGAACGTGAGGACCTGCCCTGAGTGCGGCGGCACCGGGGAGGTCGTGGAGCTCCCTTGCCGCAAGTGCCACGGGGAGGGGCGGGTGAAGGAAAAAAGCGAACTGGTGATCGAGATCCCCAAGGGGATTGAGGACGGGGCGCGGCTGCGCCTCAAGGGGGAGGGGAACGCCGGGAGGGCCGGCGGCCCGCCGGGGGACCTTTACATCACGGTGGAGATCCAACCCCATCCCCTGTTCAAAAGGCAAGGGGCCGATCTTGCGGTGGAGGTGCCGGTGCACTACGGCCAGCTCGTCCTAGGGGGAAGGGTGCGGGTGCCCACCCTGGAGGGGGAGGAGGAGCTTGCCATCGCCCCCGGCACCTCCCCGGGGGAGGTGTTGCGGCTGCCGGGAAAGGGGATGCCCCAGGGCCGCCGCCGGGGGGACCTCCTCGTGCACCTGAAGGTGGTGATCCCCAAGGGGCTCACCCGCCGCCAGCGGGAGCTCCTGCGGGAGTTCACCGACTCCCTCCCTCCCCCCGAGGAACTAAGCTGACCGCCCTTCAGCATGGAGGCAGGAATACCCAGACCGGTAACCGCGTCGGGGTCAGGTCTTTACTTTTGACATCAGCCGTTTCTGTTTGCCCACGATCCGGCTCACCGTGGAGTAGTGTAGGCCCAACTTATCCCCAACCTCCGCTAGCCGATACCCGTACACCACCACCGCCCGGTAAATCCGGGCGTCCCGGTCTTCCTTGCCCTTCACCCCGGCAAACAGTTCCTCCAAGCTCGGCTTGGTCACAAGCCTCTCCCGACGGGG
>DQVA01000124.1 GCA_015661965.1 Candidatus Bipolaricaulota bacterium | reverse complement strand
TTGAACCCGTACTCCCGCGCCCGCAGAAGGCTATCCATCACGATGCTGATGGCGTAGGCGTTCTCCGGCTGGTCGGCAGCGGAGATCTGGGCCAGTTCGAGCAGCTGGTTGCGGTCCTCCTTGTGGGCGAGGACATGGTTGGCGAGCTTCGTGTCCCGCTCCTCGAACGCCTGCACCGCGCCCTCCAAAATCTCCTTGGACTCGCCGAACAGCCCCCGCACCCTGCCCCCCACCTCCTGGGAGGGAAGGGTCTCCACCTCCAACGCCGCCCGGGAGATCTTCACCGCGTGATCCGCCACCCGCTCCAGTTGGTCGGCCACGGTATGGTAATGGAGGAAGGCGAACCGCGATAGCCCAATGTCTTCCTCGGTGACCAAATCCCGCAAAAGCAGGCTGAATTGCCGGGCCACCAACAGCACCAGCCGGTCCACGTCCCCATCCCGCTCGATCACGTCCCGGGCCAGTTCATCATCGCGGGCGAGGAACGCGGAGATCGCGTCCTCCAGCATGGCCCGGGTGATGTCGAAGATGCGGTGGATGGTGTGCTGGGCCGGGAAGTCCTGGATGTTCACCACCGAGTGCAGCGCCACCTCGGACTGGGTCTCCTCCAGGATCTCCATACCGATCAGGGACTGGGCGATCTCCCGCACCATGCGGCGCTCTTGGGGGCGGATCCGCTCCCCGGCCACCCGGATCACGTCGAAGCCGGCGATATAGTGGGCGATGATCTCCCGTTCCAGTTCCACCCGGCTGCGGCCGTCCAAGCGGAGCAGGCACCGGTTGCTCTCCCGCATCCCCTCCGGTACCACCAGCAGCGGTCCCCCTTGGCTGGGGACCAGGGCCACTTCCCCGCCATGCCGGATCCCCACCCGCTCTGCCCATCCCTTGGGCAAAGTGACGAAGAAAGTGCCCCCGCCGGTCACCTGGACCTTTCGTCTGTACATCTGGGGTCTCCTTTAGCCATCACGGAAAATTCTAAAGGATCCAGGGCGTGCGGGCCAGTGGGGGAAGGTGATCCCCACTACGGACTTGGGTGTTGCCGCCGGCCCGCCCCGGTGTGCTCTCCGGGAAGCGGCCGGGCTGTACGGCCGGGGTAGCCCCGGGCTAGATTGAGCCCATGCGGAAGGGGAACGTCCTGGCTAGAAGCTGGTGGCCCTTCAGGCGGGGTCGTCGCCTCACCCCGCAAGACCCGGTGCTGGACGAGCTCCGCCGCCGGTTGGCGGCTTCCCCCGGCTTGCCCCGCCCCGATCGGTGGGAACCACACCCGCTGGACCGGGTATGGCCGCCCCCTAACCGCCTGTCACGCTGATGCCGGCCCGCCCCAGGAGCTCCAGCAGCTGCGTTAGGTCCCGGATGATCACCGCCCATACCCCGGTGACCCTCCCCGCTCCGTTCACGAACACGGTGAACGGGTAGCGCAGGTTCTCCAACAGTTGATAGCGGGCGGTAACTTGGGCTCCCCGGTCATAGAGCACGGGGAAGGTGATCCGATATCGGGCTAAGATCGGGGGCACTTCGTGCCATCTTTCCGGGCACACCCCCACCACCTCTACCTGGCCCCCGTAGCGGCGATGGAACTCCTCCAGCACCTGCAGGTCCTGAAGGCAGGCCCCACACCAGGTGGTCCAGAACGCGATGATCATGGGCTTTCCCAGGTGGTCGGAGAGCCGCCATTCCCCGGAGGAGCCGCGCAAGGTGAACGGGGGAGCGGGCTTCCCCACGATGGCGAACCTGCCCGCCCCGGGAAGTCCTCCCTCCGGAGGGGAGAGGAGGACGCTCATCGCCAGGATCATCACTAGGATGGCGACCAAGAGCTGCCCAGCCATGGTCGGGAGTTTACCGGTCCAGAACAGGAGGTGCTAGGGTGGGCCCCTTGTGCCGCCGGCCCCAGTGGATGAGATCACACCACTAGCAGGGCTTTTGGCCGTAGCTCCACCTCCAGGTGGGAGACGGGTTCCGGCAACAGTTCCCCGTCCATGTGCACCGGGAGGGGGCGATCGGCCACGATCCTGGCCTTCCTCGCCCGCCGGTGCTGCACCCGCGAAAGGGCAAGATAGCTTCCATCACGGGTCTTGGGGAGCACGGAGAACCTCACCACCCGGGGGTAGTTGCCGAGGAACACCAGGTCCAATTGGCCGTCGTCGGGCCGGGCTTGGGGGGCCAGGTAGAACCCGCCGCCGGCATAGGGCCCGTTCATCACCGCCGTGGTGAGGAGCCGCTCGGAGAAGCTCCAGCCGTCCGCCTCCACCTCCGCCCAAAAGGAGCGGAACCGCACGATTTCCAGCAGGGTAGCAGCGAGGTAGCCCAGCTCCCCTTTCAGGAACCGCATCCGCCGGTAGTCCCAGGCGATCTGGCCGTCGATGCCCATGCCGAGGGAGTTCAAGAAGTAGCGGCCCTCCACCAACCCCACGTCTACCGCCTTGGGGGGGTTGGTTGCCAGCCGCTGGGCCGCGGCCCCCAGCTCCTTGGGGATCCCCAGGGCGCGGGCGTAATCGTTCCCCGAACCGATGGGAAGTACACCCAGTGGGACTTCAGTTCCCACCAGCCCCTGGGCCACCTCGTTCACGGTGCCGTCCCCACCCGCGGCCACTAACAGGGGTATCCCGGCCCGGGCCGCCTCGCGGGCGAGCTCGGAGGCATGGCCCGGGGCTTCGGTCCGCACCAATTTGTACTCAAGCCCCGCCCCCTCCAGTGCGTCCCGCAGCTCCCGCTCCCGGCGGCCCGCCTCCCCCCGGTCGGCGGCTGGGTTGAGGATGACCAGACACCCCTTGGCGGCCACTATCCTTCCCCGGCCCGCTCCAGGGCCGCCACCAGCTCCGCCCGCAGCTCCCAGGGGATGGCGATCCCCTTTTTGGTGGGAAGCCACTCGCCGGAATCGGCCAGGAAGAAGTTGCGGATGTCCAGGTACTCCCGGCCCCGGAACACCGTCCGGCGGATGACGATCTTCTGGTCCGGCCCCCGCTCCAGTTCGGCAACCACGATCTCGTGTTCCATGTGGTCGGGGCGCCCGGATTTGAACCGGGGACCTCCTGCTCCCAAAGCAGGCGCGCTGCCGAGCTGCGCTACGCCCCGCCGCTGGGATGTTAGCTG
>DQVA01000215.1 GCA_015661965.1 Candidatus Bipolaricaulota bacterium | reverse complement strand
GCTCCAGGGCGAAGTAAGCCCCCTTCACCAGCACCTGGTCGATGCCCCGCTCGGTGAGCTTGAGCTTGCCGGTGGAGCCCAAGCCGGCCGGCACATGGGAGAACAGCCGGTCCGCTATCTCTTCCTTTTTGGCCTCAACGTCCTCCCGGGACAAGGGGGTGGCCAGCACCCGCACGCCGCAGTTGATGTCAAACCCCACGCCCCCCATGGCCACCACGCCCTCCGCGGGGTCGAAGGCAGCCACCCCGCCGATGGGGAAGTCATAGCCGGGATGCACGTCCGGCATGGCGATGGAGGCTTTCACAATCCCGGGGAGCGAGGCCACGTTTCGCACCTGCTCCAGGGCGTTCCACTCGTGCCCCTTCACGTCGAGGAGGGGCCGCAGGATCTCCTCCGAGGCGAATATCCACCCGGGGACCCGCATGTCCCCGGACTTAGGAAGTTCCCACTCCCAATCGCTCACCTTCTTTAGTTCCATCGCCTGCCCCCTTTCCCGGGAGGGGCCGTGCTGTGCGCCCCTCGGTTTCCGATTATAAGCGGCCATCCCCACCGCGAGGCGGGGTTCCCGTGCGAATATCCTTTCCGGAGCGTGTGCCAGCGGAGGCGGGATAGCCGCGACGCCAAGGCCCGCGGATCTCTTAAGTAGGATGTGAGAAGAGGGGGGTTACTTGCCCAGGTAGGCGATGGCCTCGATCTCGATGCGGGCCCCCTTGGGTAAAGCCTCCACCTGTATACAGGCCCGGGCCGGAGGCTCGAGGTCGAAATAGCTCCCATACACCCGGTTTACCACGGGGAAGTCCCGCATGTCGGTGAGGTAGATCGTCACCTTCACCAGATCGGGGAACGAGGCCCCGGCGGCCGCGAGTACCGTCCGCAGGTTCTCCATGCACTGCCGCGCCTGCTCCTCGATCCCGCCGTCCACCAGCTCCCCGAACTCGCCCACCGGGATCTGCCCGGAGACGAACAAAAAATCCCCGGCGCGGATCGCCGGGGAATAGGGCCCCACCGTCTGCGCCCCCGCTGGGACAATTGCCTTGCGCCCCTCCCTCATACCCAAGTTAGCCGTGCCTCCTCCGCCCCGTCCCCGCGCCGGGGCCCCAACTTGAGCACGCGGGTGTAGCCCCCGGGGCGATCCTTGTACTTGGGGCCTATTTCCTCGAACAGCTTGTGGGTGGCTTCCTTATCCTGAAGGACCGCAAACGCCAGCCGGCGGGCCGCCTGGTCCCCCCGCCTGGCCCAAGTCACCAGCCGTTCCACCAGCTGCTGGGTGGCCTTGGCCCGGGCCGGGGTGGTGTCCACCTTGCCATGTAGGATCAACGCCTTGGCCTGCCCCGCCAGCACCGAACGTCGCCGGGAACGTGTCATAGAGAGCTTGGGAACCTTGCGCCGATGCCTCACTTCAGGCCTCCTTCTCGGAGCTTAGTTTGTGGCCGAGCTGGGCTAGCTGCTCCTCCAGCCGCTTTAACGTCTTCTCCCCGAAGCCGTGGATGTCCAGGAGTTCCTCCCGACTGCGCGCCAGGAGGTCCCCCAGGGTGACGATCCCCTCCTCCCGCAGCAGGTTACAAGCCCGGGCCTCGAACCCAAGCTCGGTCAGTGGCTGGAGCAGCTCCTCCGGGACCTCCTCCGCCTCTTCGGGCTCTTCCGGAGCGGCCCCGGCCACGAACCCCAGGTGTCGCTGCAGGATCTCCACCGCTTGGGCCACCGCGGCCTGCGGGGTGATGGCGCCGTTGGTCCATACCTCCAGCACCAGGCGCTCATAGCCGGGACGTCCCCCCACCCGGGTCTCCTCGATCTGGAAGTTCACCTTCTCCACGGGTGAGAAGTCGGAGTCGATGGGGATCAGGGATAGGGGAGCGTCCTCCCGCTTGTTCTCCTCGGCGGGCCGGAAGCCCCGCCCTACCTCCAGCTCCATCTCCGCCTCGAGCCTGCCTTCCTCGTTCAACGTCGCGATGTAGTGGTCGGGGTTGACGATCTCCACCCCGGCTGGGGTCTGGATGTCCCGGGCCCGCACCTCCGCCGGTCCGGTTACGTCCAGATACAACCGATGTAGCTCCTCGTCCTGAGTGCGGAACACCACTCCCCGCAGGTTGAGGATGATGGTGAGCAGATCCTCCCGCACCCCCTCGATGGTGTCGTACTCATGGTACTTCCCGGCGAAGTTCACCCGTACAATGGCCGCCCCGGGGATGGAGGAGAGCAACACCCGCCGCAGGGAGTTCCCCAAGGTGGTGGCATATCCCCGCTCCAGGGGCTCCACCGCCAATCGGCCGTACCGGTCGTCGCGCTCCTGCCAGGTTAAGGTGTCCGGATACACGAAGCTCGGCATCGCTCTACCTCGAGTAGAATTCCACGATCAAGCTGGTCTCGATGGACTGATCCAGCTCTTCCATGCTGGGCTCGGAGGCGACCTGGATGCGCAGGGCCTCCAGATCCCGGCTCAGCCAGCTGGGCAGTGGTTTGCGCTCCACCGCTGCCTTTATGAGCTCCCGCAGTTTGTCCTTTGACTGGGGTCGCACCTCGATCAGATCTCCCTCCTTCACCAAGTAGGAAGGGACATTGAGGTGGCGACCGTTCACCAGGAAGTGGCCGTGGCTGATGAGCTGCCTGGCCTGGTCCCGGGAGTAGGCGAACCCGGCACGATAAACCACGTTGTCCAGCCGCCGCTCCAGGATCTTGAGCAGGGCCTCGCCGGTGACGCCCTTACGTTTCTTGGCCAGCTCCACATAGCGGCGGAACTGGCCTTCCCGCACCCCGTAGATGCGTTTGGCCTTCTGCTTCTCGCGTAGGTGAATGGCGAACTGGGTGGCCCGCCGGCGGAACCGCCCGTGCTGTCCCGGCGCATACGGCCGCTTAGAGAGGGCACACTTGGGCGAATAACAGCGGTCCCCCTTCAGGAACAGCTTCACTCCCTCACGGCGACAAAGCCTGCACTTGGATCCGGTATACCTGCCCATCTTCTCAGGCCTCCTAGCTGTGCGGAACGGGGGTCACGTTCTTGACCTCTTCCACCTGGATGCCGGCCGCGCGGAGGGTCTGTACCGCCGCCTGCCTACCCGGCCCGGTCCCGTTCACCGTGACCACCACCGACCGGATGCCATAATCCTTCATCTCCTTGGCCAAGGCCTGGGCAGCGAGCTGGGCCGCATATGGTGTCCCCTTGCGGGAGCCCGAGAAACCCACCGTGCCCGGGGACTTCCAGGTGATCACGTCCCCGCCCAGGTCTGTCAGGGTGAGGATGGTGTTGTTGAACGTGGAGTGCACGTGCACCCGTGCCCGCTCCAGCTTGATCGCTTTCTTCTTCTTCCGGGTGCTCTGCCTGCGTGCCATGACTACTTCCTCTTCCCGGCCTTGGCCGGCCGCGGCCCCTTCCAGGTGCGGGCATTGGACCGGGTCTTCTGCCCCCGCACCGGCAGCCCTTGCTTGTGCCGAATGCCCCGATAGCAGCCGATGTCGATGAGTCGCTGGATGTGCGCCCTCACCTGCCGCCTGAGATCACCCTCCACCGGGTAGGACTCCACCTCCCGCCGCAGGGCGGTTACCTCCTGCTCGGTGAGGTCCATGACCTTGGTGTTCGGGTCCACCCCGGTCTTGGCCAGGATCTCCTTGGCCCGGGAGGGCCCGATCCCGTAGATGTAGGTCAGTGCCACCTCGATCCGCTTCTTGGCTGGCAGATTAACGCCTGCGATCCTCGCCATCGGCCCCCCTTAGCCTTGCCTCTGCTTGTGCTTGGGATCCCGGCACACGACCCATAGCCGGCCGTGGCGCCGGATCACTCGGCACTTCTCGCAGATTTTCTTTACCGAACTCCGCACTTTCATGTCAGCCTCCGTCAGGTCTCCCGATACACGATCCGCCCGCGCGTGAGGTCGTAGGGCGAGAACTCAACCACTACCCGATCCCCGGCCACCACCCGGATGAAGTGCTTCCGCATCCTGCCCGACGTCTTGCATAAGGCTACGTGGCCATTGTCGAGGCGCACCCGGAACATGGAGTCAGGCAGCACCTCGATCACCTCTCCGCGCGCCCGGATCACTTCCTTTTTCGCCAAATCCCCTCCCAAATCCAGCCGGTGAGGACCTTGGGCCCCTCCGGCAGAACGGCCACCATCTCCTCGTAATGGGCCGAAAGACCGCCGCTCTCGGTCACCGCCGTCCACCCATCCGGAAGGATCCGCACCGGTCCATCATCCGTTTTCACCATCGGCTCCGGGCACAGGACCATGCCCTCCCGCAGACGTGGCCCCCGCCCCGGCGGGCCGTAGTTCGGGATCTGCGGGTCCTCGTGGAGCTCCCGGCCGATGCCATGCCCCACGAATTCCCGCACCACGAAAAAACCATGACGCCGCACATAGGCGCCGATGGCGTGGGAAATGTCCGAAAGCCGCGCCCCAATTCTAGCTTTACTTATGGCCTCCCGCAAGGCCCCCCACGTCACCTCCATCAGGCGCCTCGCTTCGGGGGAAATCTCCCCCACCCCCACCGTCACCGCTGCGTCCGCGTAATACCCCGCCCGCAAAAGGCCCAGGTCCAGGGACACGATGTCTCCATTCCTGAGCACCCGCTCATCGGACGGGATCCCGTGCACGATCTCCTCGTTCACGGAGGTACACAGGGTGGCTGGATATCCCTGATACCCCTTGAAGGCCGGTTTGGCCCCGGCCGCGCGGATGCGTCGCTCCGCCAACCGGTCTAGCTCTGCCGTGGTCACCCCCGGGCCCACCGCCGCCCCCACCTCCACCAGGATCTCCGAAAGGAGCTGCGCGTTCTCCTCCACCAGTTCCAGCTCGCGGTCCGTCTTAAGGGCGATCATCACCGATGGCATGGAGGGCAGCGGCGTACACCTCCCCGGGGGGGCGGGCGGCGTCCAGCCGTACCAAGATCCCCTTCCCTTGGTAGTAGTCCACCAGCGGCACGGAATCCCGCATGTACACCTGGAACCGGCGGGCGATCACCTCGGGCCGGTCGTCTTCCCGCTGGATGAGTTTTTCGCCACAGCTATCGCAGCGCTCGTCCTCCTTGGGGGGGCTGGTGATCAGGTTGTACAGGGCCCCACACTGGGGACAGACCCGCCGGGCCGACAGCCGGCGCACCACCGTGTCCCGATCGAGTTCCAGTAGCAGCACCAGCTGCACCGGGGCGATCTCCTCTAGGCCCCTGGCCTGGGCCAGGGTCCTGGGGAAGCCGTCGAACAGGATGCCGTCCTTGCCGGCCACGCGTTCCTTGACCATAGCCAGGATAAGCTCGTCCGGAACCAGTTCCCCGGCGTCCATGTACGCCTTGGCCTTCTTCCCCAGCTCGCTTCCCCGCGCCACTTCCTCCCGCAGGATGTCCCCGGTGGAGAGGTGGAGGTAGCCGAGTTCGGCCGCCAGCCGCTTGGCGATGGTCCCCTTTCCCGCCCCGGGCGGCCCCAGCAAGATCAGGTTCTTCATCCCCGCCTCCGGCCCAGGAAGGCAGCCCCCTTGACTAGCGATTCATACTGCCGCATTACCAGATGAGCCTCGATCTGCATGATGGTGTCGATCCCCACCCCCACCAGAATCAGCAGTGAGGTCCCACCCAGGGAGAACGCGGTTATCCCCGATATGGCTTGAAACACATAGGGAAGAACAGCGATGGCGGCTAGGAACAGCGCGCCCACCAAAAGAAGCCTCCCGGTCACGTCAGTGAGGTAGCGGGCGGTGGGCTCCCCCGGCCGCACCCCGGGGATGAACCCACCGGCCTCCCTGAGGTTCTTCGCCAGGTCATGGGGATCGAACACCAGCGACGAGTAGAAATAGGTGAAGAAGAAGATCAGCAATACGTAAGCGATTAGGTAGATCAGGGTCCCGGGTGCCACGTAGGATTGCAACCAGTTGAGGCCCGGCACCCAGGCGGCGACGGAGCTGGGCAGGGTGAGGATGGCCGAGGCGAAGATGATGGGGATGACGCCGCCTTGGTTCACCCGGATGGGGAGATGCGCGGAATGTCCCCCGTACACCCGCCGGCCAGCGGTCCGTTTGGCGTACTGGATGGGGATCTTGCGCTGTCCCTGCTGGATCACCACCGTGCCGGCGATCACTACGACGAACAGCACCAGCAGTCCCACCGCCCAGATGGGGGACACGGTGCCGGCGGAGATCTCGATGTAGGTGCGCTGTAGCTGGCCGGGGAACCGGGCGATGATCCCGGCCATGATGATCATGGAGATGCCGTTTCCGATACCGTTTTCGGTGATGCGCTCGCCGATCCACATCAGGAAGATGGTCCCCGCCGTGAGGGCGATGATGGAGGTGAGGAAGAAGCCCACTGTGGGTTGAGCTAGGCCGTACCGGATCACCAGGTAGCTCATGGCGTAGGCCTGGAAGAAGGCGAGGAACACGGTGCCCCAGCGGGTGTACTGGGTGAGCTTGCGGCGGCCTTCCCGGCCCTGCTGCTGGAGCTCCTTCAATTTCGGGAACACAGGGATCAAAAGGGACAGGATGATGGAGGCGTTGATGTAGGGGATTACCCCCAAGCCGAACAGGGAGAATCGGGACAGGGCCCCGCCGGTGAACAGGTTGATGAACCCGAACAGCCCTTGCCCGAACGCCCCGGACAGGACATCGGCCAGCTGCTTGGTGTCCACCCCCGGCACCGGGATGTAGGAGCCGATGCGGAACACCAGCAGCATGCCCAGGGTGTAAAGGATCCTCTTACGGAGCTCCTCGATGGTGAAGACCTGGTGGATGCGCTCGAGCACGATCAGACCTCCTCGACCTGGCCCCCTGCTGCCAGGATCTTCTCCCGGGCCGAGCGGCTGAACTTGTTAGCCTTAACGGTTAGGGCCTTGGTGAGTTCACCCTCCCCCAGCACCTTGAGCCCGGCCTGAGGGTCCTTGACGATCCCCCGGGCCATGAGCTGCTCCAAGGTCACCACGTCCCCGGCCTGGAAATGCGCCTCCAGCTGGGCCAGGTTCACGATGGCGTATTCGGTGCGGGCCGGGTTCTTGAACCCCCGCTTGGGGAACCGCATCCAGAACGGGGTCTGGCCTCCTTCGAACCCGGGACGTACCTTGATCCCGGAGCGGGACCCCTGGCCCTTGGTGCCCCGGCCGGATTCATGGCCTCCGTGGCCGGAGCTGTAGCCGCGCCCCACCCGCTTCCGGCGCCGTACGCTCCCGGGGGTCGGCTTAAGATCACTCAGCCTTAGCACCGTTGACCTCCATGATCTCTTCCGGCTTCTTTCCCCGGCGGGCCGCCACCTGCTCCGGGGTCTCCAGCCGGGCCAGCCCGTCCAGGGCCGCCCGGGCCAGGTTCAACGGGTTGGTGGACCCCAACGCCTTGGTGAGGATGTCCCGTATTCCGGCCAGCCGGCATACCGCGCCCACCGTGCGGCCGGCGATGATCCCGGTGCCGGGATAGGCTGGCTTCAGGAGCACCCGGGCCGCCCCCAGTTCCCCGATCACCTCATGCGGGATGGTCCCGTTCACGATGGGCACCTCGATCATGTGCTTGGCCGCATCACGGATGGCCTGCTGGATGGCCATGGGGATCTCGATGGATTTGCCCATGCCCACCCCCACATGGCCCTCGCCGTCGCCGACGACAACCACCACCCGGAACCGGAGGCGCTTGCCACCCTTGGTGACCTTGCCCACCCGGCGGATCTCGATAACCTCGTTGGAAAGCTGCTCCGCGCCGACGTTAGTCCTCAAAATACCAACCCCCCTTCCCGGGCGGCTTCGGCCAATGCCCGCACCTTGCCGTGATAGGGATAGCCGGACCGGTCGAACACCACCTCCCGGATCCCCTGCTCCACCGCCCGGCGGGCAAGGAGCTGGCCCACCAGCTTGGCCGCCTCCACGTCCGGGGACTTGACTTGGCCCCGGATCTCCGGATCCAGGGTGGAGGCCGCCACCAACGTGTGGCCGCGCGAGTCGTCCACCAACTGGGCGTAGATATGCCTGAGGCTCTTGTACACACACAGGCGCGGCCGCTCCGGGGTACCCACCACCTTCCTCCGGATCCGGCGATGCCTCCGCTTCCGCATTTCGTTCCGACTGAGCTTTCCCATGACAGTGATCACTTCACCCCAAGCTTTCCAGCCTTGCGTACGATCTCCTCGCCCTTGTAGCGGATCCCAGTGGCCCGATACGGCTCCGGGGGCCGGAAGGCGCGGATATCAGCCGCCACTTGGCCCACCAGCTGTTTGTCGATGCCCCGCACCACGATCTTCTGCTGGTCCGGGACCTCCAGTTCCACCCCGGCGGGGGGCTCGTACCGGATGGGATGGGAGTAACCCAGCTCCAACACCAGGGCCTTCCCCTCCAGGCGGGCCCGGTACCCCAGGCCGTGGATCTCCAGTTCCTTCTGCCACTTCTGGCTCACGCCGTGCACCATGTTGGCGATCAAGGCCCGATAGAGGCCGTGTCGGGCCCGGAAGACGGCCCGGTCGCCCTTCCGCTCCACCCGGACCTCGCCGTCCTCCACCACAATCAGCACGTATTGGGGCTCGTAGCGCTGCACCAACTTCCCGTGTGGTCCCTCCACCACTATCTCGTCCTCGGTGACGGTGACCTTGACCCCGTCGGGCAGGGGGATGGGCCGTTTGCCGATCTTGGACATCGCCTCTCACCTCACCAGATCTCGCACAGGAGCTCGCCGCCGATGCGCCTTTGGCGGGCTTCCCGCCCGGTCATGATCCCCTGTGACGTCGACAGGATGGAGATCCCGAGGCCGGAATGGGTATTGGGGATTTCGTCGGCCCCCACATAGAGGCGCCGCGAGGGCCGGCTGACCCGGCGCAGCCCCTGGATGGCGGGCCGCCGGAGCCTGGTCCCCTCCTCCAGGTACTTGAGCCGGATGCGGAGCAGGGGATAGCTGTCCCCCTCCTCCACCCGGTAGTCCTCGATGTATCCCTCCTCCTTCAGAATCCGGGCAATGGCCTCCCGGAGCTTGGAGGAGGGCATCTCCACCTCGGGGTGTAGGCGCCCGATGGCGTTCCGAATCCGCGTCAGCATGTCGGCGATTGGGTCCGCAACCGTCACCTTGTCCTCCTCACCAACTTGCCTTTTTCACCCCGGGGATCTCCCCCTCCAGGGCCATCTTGCGGAAGCACAACCGGCAGATCCCGAAGTCCCGGATGTAGGCCCGCGGGCGGCCGCACAGTTGACACCGGTTGCGGTGTCGCACCTTGAACTTCGGCGGCCGCTGCGACTTTAAAATCAGCGCTTTCCTCGCCATGTTTCCCCCTAATCCTTGCGAAACGGACACCCCAAGGCGGAAAGCAACGCCTGCGCCTCCCGGTCGGTCTCGGCCGTGGTCACGATGGTGATGTCCATCCCTTGGATTTGAACCACATCGTCATAGGAGACCTCGGGGAACACCAGCTGCTCCGTGATCCCCAGGGAGTAGTTGCCCCGGCCGTCGAACGAGTCCGAGGACAGCCCCTTGAAGTCCCGGATCCCGGGGAGCACCACGTTGAACAGCTTGTTCAGGAATTCGTAGGCCCGCACTCCCCGCAGGGTGACCATGCAGCCGATGGCATCCCCTTTTCGGATCTTGAAGTCCGAAACGGAGCGCTTGGCCCGGGTGATGACCGGCCGCTGCCCGGCCAATTGGGCCAGGTTGGCCACCGCCCCCTCCAGCACCTTGGGGTCGTCGTGCTTGCCCACCCCCATGTTGATCACGACCTTCTCCACCTTGGGTACCTGCATCACGTTCTTGTACCCAAGCTCCTTCATGAGGCGTGGCACGATCTCCTTCTTGTAGCGTTCGTATAGCAGCATGGCCTTAATCGAACGTGGCGCCGCACTTGCGGCACTTGCGCAGCTTCTGGCCTTCCACCACCGCGAACCCGATGCGGGTGGGCACCCCGCACTCGGGGCAGATCACCCGCACGTTGGACCAGTGGATGGGGGCCTCCCGCTTTATGATCCCCGGCTCGCGCACGGTCTGGGTGGGGCGCTGGTGTTTGGTGATAATGTTCACCCCTTCCACGAGCACCCGTTCCCGGTCCGGGTAGACCCGGATCACCTTGCCGATCTTGCCCCGGTCGTCCCCGGCGATGACCTTGACGCGGTCGCCCTTTTTCACCTTACGCATCTCACACCACCTCGGGGGCCAGGGAGATGATGCGCATCATCCCCAGCTCCCGCAGCTCCCTGGCCACCGGGCCGAACACCCGGGTACCCACTGGCTGCAGGTTCTTGTCCACCAGCACCACTGCGTTGTCGTCAAACCGCAGGGTGCTGCCGTCTGGGCGCTTATAGGCGGCCCGGGTGCGCACCACCACCCCCCGCACGATGTCCCCCTTATCGAAGTCGGAAGTGGGGATGCGCCGTTGCACCGAGGCCACGATGATGTCGCCGATCTGGCCCCGGCGGCGCTTCCCCAAAACCGTGATACATTTCACCTCTTTGACCCCGGTGTTGTCCGCAACCACCAGCCGCGTCTCGGGAAGGATCATGGTTAGCCCTCCGAACGGCGTACGATCTCCACCAACCGCCACCGCTTGAGCCGGGACAGGGGCCGGGTCTCCTCGATGCGCACGATGTCCCCTACCCGCGCCTGCTCCCGCTCGTCGTGCACGTAATATTTGGTGCGTCGGCGTACGTACTTGCGGTAGCGGGGGTGCATGGCCAATCGCTCTTCCACCACCACGATGGTCTTCTGCATCCTGTCGCTTACCACGCGGCCGATCCTTTGCTTACGCATTGCGATCCTTTGCCAGCTCCCGTTCCCGGAGCACGGTCAGCGTCCGGGCGATGTCCCGCTTGGTCTTCCCGATCTCCGCCGTGTTCTGGAGTTGCCCGGAGGCGAGCTGAAAGCGCAAGTTCAAGAGCTTGCGCTTGAGGTCGCGCAGCCTCTGATGGAGCTCGTCTGTGGATAGCTCCCGCAGCTCCCGCGCCTTCATCGCTCACCTCCCAGGTGGAACCGCCGTTTCAGCCGGGTGGGGATGGGGAACTTGTAGGCCACGATCTTGGCGATCCGTTTAGCCTCCCGCTCCGACACCCCGGCGAACTCGAACATCACCGTCCCCGGCTTCACCACCGCCACCCAGTTCTCCACGTTGCCCTTGCCTTTCCCCATCCGGGACTCAGCCGGCTTTCTGGTGATGGGCTTGTCCGGGAAGATGCGGATCCACACCTTGCCCCGGTGGGTGGCCCGGGCCAGGGCGGTCCGGGCAGCCTCGATCTGCTGCCGGGTTATCCAAGCCGGGGCCAGGGCCTGGATCCCCCAGTCCCCGAACACCACCTCATTGCAGCGGGTGGCCTTGCCTTTGACCCGCCCTTTTTGCTGTTTACGGTATTTGGTCCGCTTCGGGAAAAGGAGAGACATGCTAGCTCACCTCACGGGTTTCCTTGGGGGACCACACCTCACCCCGGAACACCCAGGCCTTTACCCCGATGACCCCGTATTTGGTCATGGCCTCGGCCAGCCCATAGTCCACGTCGGCACGCAGGGTTTGCAAGGGGACCCGCCCCTGCTTCATCTCCACCGAGCGGGCGATATCCGCCCCCCCCAGGCGCCCGGAGATCCGGATTTTAACCCCTTGGGCCCCGGCGGACATCACCCGCCGAATGGTCTCCTTCATGGCCCGATAGGGGTTGATTCTGTTTTCGATCTGGAACGCCACGTCCTGGGCCACCAAGGGGGCCTCCAGCTCCGGCCGCTCCACCTCCATCACCCCGATCTTCACCTGGCGGCCGATGAGCTCCTCCAGCTCTTGGGTGAGCTTCTCGATCTCGGCGCCCCCGCGGCCGATGACGATCCCCGGCCGGGCGGCCCGGATGGTCACCCGGATCCGCTCCGGCACGGCCCGCGCGATCAACACCTCCGCGATCCCGGCACCCCGGTAGTTCCGTTTGATGTAGTCCCGGATCTTCTTGTCCTCCGCGATATACTGGGGGACCAGCTTGTCGGGCGCATACCAGGTGGAGCGCCACTTGCGCAGCACCCCGATCCGGAACCCGACCGGATGAGTTTTCTGACCCACTACTCCTCCTTTTCCGCCACCACCACTGTGATGTGTGCAAGGCGCCGACGGATGATGTCCGCCCGGCCGAAGGCCCGGGGTTTGAGCCGCTTGAGGCGCGGCCCCTCATCCACGAACGCCTTCACCACCCACAGCCGGTCCGGATCCAGCTCGAAGTTGTGCTGGGCGTTGGCCACCGCCGAATCCAATACCTTCTTGATGATCCGGGCCGCCTTTTTAGGGGAGAAGGCCAGGATCCTTTGGGCCTCCGCCACCGGCTTCCCTCGGATCTCGTCTATCACCAGCCGCGCCTTGAGGGGCGAGACCCTGACGAACCGTGCCCGAGCCATAGCTTCCATTTCCGTCACCTCACTTCAAAGGCGGCGGCCCCTTCTTCTTAGTGCCGCCATGGCCCCGGAAGGTGCGGGTGGGGGCAAACTCCCCCAACCGGTGCCCAATCATGGCCTCGGTAATGCGCACGGGCACGAAGCTCCGGCCGTTGTGCACCCGGATGGTCAGCCCCACCATGTCGGGCACGATCATGGAGGCCCGAGACCAGGTGCGGATCTCGGAGATCTCCCCCCGTTTTGCCTTCTCCACCTTCTTCAGGAGCTTGGGGTGGACATAGGGCCCCTTCTTCTTGGAGCGCCCCATCACTTCCTCCTCTTCAGGATCAGAGAGTCGCTGGGCTTCCGCTTCTTGCGGGTCTTGCGCCCACCCTTGGTATGCCAGCCCCAGATGGACTTGGGCGGCCCCCCCTCGCCGGTGCGCCCCTCACCCCCGCCATGGGGATGGTCCACCGCGTTCATGGCCACCCCCCGCACCCGGGGCCTGCGCCCCAGATGCCGGCTCCGGCCCGCCTTGCCATGGCGGATGTTCTTGTGGTCGGGGTTGGACACCCGGCCGATGGTGGCCATACACTCCACCCTGAACAGGCGCACCTCCCCGGAGGGGAGCCGGACGACGGCCCGGTCCTCCTCCCGTCCCAGAAGCTGGGCGGCGGTGCCCGCCGCCCGAGCGATCTTGCCTCCGGACCCCGGGGTCAGCTCCAGGTTGTGGATGAAGCTTCCCACCGGGATCTTGCGGAGCGGTAGGGCGTTGCCCGGGCGGGGCTCGGCGTTCTCCCCCGCCTCCACCACGTCCCCCACCTTGAGCTCCACCGGGGCCAGGATGTACCGCTTCTCCCCGTCCGCATAGTGTAGCAAGGTGATCCAAGCCGACCTGTTGGGATCGTACTCCACCGACACCACCTTGGCCGGAACCCCGTGTTTTTCCCGGGCGAAGTCGATGAGCCGATAGCGGCGCTTGTGGCCTCCCCCCCGATGGCGGATGGTAACTCGCCCCTGGGAATTGCGCCCCGCGTGTTTCTTGAGCGGGACCAAAAGCGACTTCTCCGGGGGCTTCTTCGTGAGCTCGGAGTAGTCGGGGAGCACTGCGTGCCGCTGCCCCGGCGTTACTGGATTCCTCTTCTTCAGCCCCATGTCGTCCTCACCCCACGATGTCGATCTTGTGGCCGGGAGCGAGCTTGACGATGGCCCGCTTCTCCTGTTTGGTACGGCCAAACCCTCGATCCATCCTGGTCCGGCGGGGCTTGCCCGGCCGTCGCAGCGTCCGCACCTCAACCACCTTCACCCCGAACAGCTCCTCCACCGCGTGGCGGATGTCCACCTTGGTGGCCCGGGGATGGACCTCGAACGTGTACTTCCCCTCCTCCATGTCCCGCCAGGACTTCTCCGTGAGGATGGGGCGAATCAAGATGTCCTCTGGATGCAACCTGACCTCAGCCATGGCTCAACCTCCCGGCCAGGGTCTGCACCGCCCGCTCCGTCATGAGCAGGCCTTCGTAGGCCAGTACGTGGTAGGCGGACAGGAAATCGCTCCTTGCGCATTCCACCCCGGGGATGTTGGAGAAGGTCTTGGTGACCTCTACCTGCCACTCCTCCGGGGCCACCACCACCAACGTCTTCGGCGGGCACTCCAACTTCTCCAGCAGGGCCAACCCCTCTTTAGTGCGGGGGCGCTCGAACCCGAGTTTGTCTATCAAAAGAAGCCGCCCTGCCTGACAGCGGGCGGACAGGGCGGAGATGAGCGCCTTGCGCCGCATCTTCTTGGGGAGGGCGAGGCGCACCTTATGGGGCACCGGTCCGAAGGTGACCCCGCCGTGGCGCCAGATGGGGGAGCGGATGGACCCGTGCCGGGCCCGGCCGGTCCCCTTCTGCCGCCAGGGCTTACGTCCGCCCCCGGCCACTTCCCCCCGGGTCTTGGCCTTGGCGGTGCCCTGTCGCTGGTTGGTGAGGAACACCCGTACCGCCCGGTACAGGAGGTCCTGATGGATGGGGCCCCCGAACAGGGCCTCCGGGACCTCTACCTCCTCCGGGCCTGCGTCCAATGCGTTGAATCGATATAGCTTCGCTTTAGGCATCGTGCTTCCTTATCTTCAGGATCCCTTTCCGCGGGCCGGGGACCGATCCCCGCAGCACCAGGAGACCCCGCTCCGCGTCCACCTTCAATATCTCCAGGTTACGCACGGTAACCGTCTCCGCCCCGGAGTGGCCCGGCATCTTCTTGCCCTTCATCACCTTCCGCAGCCCCATGGGGCCAGCCGTGCCCGGGCGGCGGATCAGCTTGTGGCCGTGCGACTTCGGCCGGTAGCTGAACCCCCACCGCTTGATGGTGCCGGTGAAGCCCCGCCCTTTGGAGGTGCCGGTCACATCCACCTTCTCCCCCTCGGAGAAGGCATCCACCCCGAGCTCCTGGCCCACCTCGAAGGCGGTGGGGTCTTCCACCCGAGCCTCGTAGAGCACCCGTCGGGGTTCCACCCCCGCCCTGCGGAAGTGGCCCAGCACCGGCTTGGGAAGCCGTCTTTCCTTCACCGTCCCCCAGCCGAGCTGGATGGCGGCATAGCCGTCGGTATCGGGCTTTTTCACCTGTACCACCACCGAGGGCTCGATCTGGACCACGGTGGCGGCCACAGCCCGCCCGTCCCCGTTGAACCATTGAGTCATCCCCACCTTGCGTCCCATGAGCGTGAGCGCCATCTCGTCCTCCCTAGAGCTTGATCTCGATGTCGATGCCGGTGGGGAGCTCCACCTCCATGAGGGCATTGATGGTCTCGGAGGTGGGCTCCCGGATGTCGATCAACCGGCGGTGGACTTTGCGCTCGAAGTGTTCCATGGAGCGCTTGTCGACGTGGGGCGACCGCAGCACCGTGTACAGACGGCGCTCCGTGGGAAGCGGGATGGGCCCGGCCACCTTGGCGCGGGTGGCCTTGGCCGTCTCCACGATCTTCCGCACGGCCTGGTCCACGATCTGGTGGTCGTAGCCTTGGATCCTGATCCTTATCTTTTCCCTAGCCATGTTCGTATCCCCTGCTCCTCAATATCTCCCGGGCGATTTGCTCCGGGACCACATCATAATGGGTCACCCGAAGGGTATATGTGGCCCGCCCTTGGGTGAGCGAGCGAAGTCGGGTGGCGTACCCGAAGGTCTCGGCCAAAGGAATAGCTACCTTTATGATCTCGAATGTACCTTTGGCCTCAATGGATCGGACCTCGCCCCTTCGGCGACCCAGATCCGAGACGACCTCTCCCAGGTACTCGCTGGGCGTGATTATATCACCCTCGGCAATGGGTTCCAGCAGCAGCACCCCCGCCTCCTCCAAGGCCCGGCGTAGGGCCTGGGTTCCACAGGCCTCAAACGCGATCTCACTGGAGTCCACCGGGTGAAAGGCCCCCCCGATCACGTGGGCGGCCACGTCCGCCACCGGGTAGCCGCCGATGGGGGAGGCGGCCAATGCCCCTTCGATCCCCCGCCGGGCTGCCTCCAGGAAGTGGGGGGGCAACACCTCGGGGGGGACCTGGGAGGAGAAAGAAAAACCCCGCCCACGGGGCAAGGGGGAAAACCGGATGACCAGCTTCGCGTACTGACCCCGGCCGGCCAGGGTGCGGGAAAGCTCCTGCTGGATCACCACCTCCTGGGCCAGGGTTTCCTTGTAGGCCACGAGCGGGCGGCCCACCCGATGGGGGACCCCGAATTCCTCCCGCACCCGCCGCAGCTGTATCTCCAGGTGCAGTTCCCCCATCCCTCCCACCAAAAGCTGTCCGGTGGACTCGTCCTCGAGCACGTGGAAGGTGGGATCCTCCTGGGAGATCTTGTCCAGGGCTTCCCGCAACGCCGGCTCCTCGGCCTCGGAGCGGGCTTCCACCGCCATGAACACCACCGGCTCCGGGAAGGCAATGGGTTCCAGATGGAGGGGGTGGGCCGGATCGCACAGGGTATCCCCGGTCAACACCCGATCGCTGGAGATGAGCCCTACGATGTCCCCGGCGGCGGCTCGCTCCAGCCTCTTCCGGCGATTGGCGTGGAGGCGGAACAGCTTGGTCACCCGCACCTTGCGGCCGGAGGTGGCGTTCAGCACCACCTGCCCCTCGGACAGGGCCCCGGAGTAGACCCGGGTGTAAAGGAGCCGGCCCGCGTAGGGATCCGCGGCCACCTTGAATACCAACGCCGCCAGCGGCTCTTCCGGGTCGGGCCGACGGCGCTCGGACCGTTCTCCGGCGTCGCCGTAACCGGTCACCGGGGGCACGTCCAATGGCGAGGGCAAGAAGTCCACCACCGCGTCCAGCACGGGTTGCACCCCGATGTTCCCCAGGGCCGACCCGCCAAACACCGGCACCCACCTCCGCTCCAGGGTCGCCTGCCGGATCAGCGGCAGCAGCCGCTCCCGGGGGATGTCCTCCCCGGAGAGGTAGGCCTCGGCCACCTGGTCGGAGAGCTCGGACAACTTCTCCAGGAGGGCCTCCCTATACCGGCGGTAGTTCCCCTCCGCCTCCGGGGGCAGGGGGAGGTAGTCGAACCTCTCCCCCCGGGAACCTTGGTCCCAGCGGATCGCCTGGCCGCGCAGCACATCCACCATCCCCAGCAGGCGCCCCTCACGGTCCTTCCAGGGGAAGGAGAGGGGGAGGGGTACCGCCCCCAGCCGCTCTTCGATGGCCGCGAGGGCGGCGTCGAAGTCCGACTCGATGCGGTCCAATTTGTTCACGAACGCGATGCGGGGCACCCGGTACCGGTCCGCCTGCCGCCACACGGCCTCGGATTGGGACTCCACCCCCTCTACCCCGGAGAACACCACCACCGCCCCGTCCAACACCCGCAGGCTTCGTTCCACCTCGGCGGTGAAGTCCACGTGTCCCGGGGTGTCGATGATGTTGATCTGATGGCCACGCCAGGACACGGTGGTGGCGGCCGCGGTGATGGTGATGCCCCGCTCCCGCTCTTGGTCCATCCAGTCCATCTCCGCGGTGCCTTCGTGCACCTCGCCCATCTTGTGGATCTTGCCGGTGTAGTAGAGGATGCGCTCGGTGAGGGTGGTCTTGCCCGCATCGATATGGGCCACGATACCGATGTTGCGAACCCGCCGGATATCGTAGCTAGGCCAGTCCATCGGCCGGCTCGCCTCTCTACCAGCGGTAGTGGGCGAAGGCGCGGTTGGCCTCGGCCATGCGGTGGGACTCGAGCTTCTTCTGGACAGCAGCCCCTTCACCCCGGGCGGCGTCGGCGATCTCCGCGGCCAGGCGTTCGGGCATGGTGCGCTCCGAGCGGTTGCGGGCCGCCTGCACGATCCACCGCAGGGCAAGCATGGTCTGCCGATGGGGTGGCACCTCGAAGGGCACCTGGTAGGTGGCACCCCCCACCCGCCGGGACCTGACCTCCAGCTTGGGCATGCAGTTCTGGACCGCCTTGATGAACGTCTCCAGGGCTGGCCCCTCCCCCCGCCGCTCCAGGATGTCGAACGCTTGGTACACAATGCGCCGGGCCAGGGATTTCTTGCCGTCCCACATCACGTAGTTGATGAACTTTTCCACCAGCTTGGAGCCGTAGCGGATGTCTTGGGGCACGTCCCGGCCCGGGATGACGATGTCGAACGTGGGCATGTCAGTCCTCCTTGGGGCGGCGTACCCCGTAGCGGGAGCGGGCCTGGCGGCGTCCCTCCACCCCGGCGGCGTCCAGCGCCCCCCGGATGATGTGGTACTTCACCCCAGGCAAGTCCTTAACCCGCCCACCCCGCACAAGCACGATGGAGTGCTCCTGGAGGTTGTGCCCTTCCCCCGGGATGTAGGCGGTGACTTCCCGCCCGTTGGAGAGCCGCACCCGGGCCACCTTCCGCAGGGCGGAGTTGGGCTTCTTGGGGGTGCGGGTGAACACCCGCACACACACACCCCGTCGCTGGGGGCACTCCTCCAGGGCCACCGACTTGCTCTTCGAGCGCTTCGGCTTGCGGCCGTAACGGACCAGTTGGTTGAACGTCGGCATACTCGCTACCTCCTAGGCGCGCATTTTAGACGACTTTTGGGGGCGAATTCAACGTTCCTCCACCTGCGCGGCGGGCTCTTCCTCTGGGGAGCCCTCCTGCGGCTTCTGGCGGGGGAAACCGGTCCCCACCGGGATCTTCTTCCCCACCATCAGGCACGGCTTCAGGCCCAGGAGGGGGTCTTCCTCCCCCCGCAGGGCGGCGTCCGCCAGCACCTTGGTGGTGCGCTCGAACGATGCGGCCGCCAGCCAGGATTTTCTGAGCAGGGCCGCCCGGGAGATCCTGAGCAGCTCCCGTTCCCCCTGGGGCAGCCGGTACTCCAGGATCCGCACCGTGCGGGGCTCCCCGTGCAACTCCACCCGCACCTGCCTCACCCCATGGGCCACCATCCGCTCCAGGAGACGTTCGGTGATCTCCTCCCCGGCCTCGGCCAGCGTCACCCCGCCCTTGCTCACCGGGGCCAGGAGCACCGCCCCCACCAGCTCCTCCCGCTGCCGGCGGATACGGTCGTTCTCCTCGGAGAGACGACGCACCTCCTGCTGGAACACCTCCAAGGGCACGATGTCGTTCAGCATGAATTCCGATTCCCCAGGGTCCTCTATCCTCACGTTGTTGAGGATCTGGCGGATGACCACCTCGAAGTGCTTGTCGTTGATGTCCACGCCCTGGGACTTGTAGACCCGCTGAAGCTCGGTGAGCAGGTACTCCCGGGTCTTCAACACCCCGGCCACCTCCATCAGGCTGTGGGGGGGGATGACGCCCTTGGAGAGGGGTTCGCCCCGCTCCACCTTGTCCCCTTCCCGCACCACCGCCATCTCCGAGCACTCCACCCGCGCCCGGTAGCGCAACCGGACAGTGGCCACTTCGCCCGTCACGGTGACCTGATCGATGAGAATGGTCTCGCCTTGGGGCAGGTTGAGCCGCAGGATCTCCTGTCCTGCCCGCACCGGGGCCCCATGCTCCACCATGGTCATCAGATCCGGGGTCAGCGGGAGCACCACCCCCCGGCTGGAGGGGGACAGGATCGCCAGGCTGCCGGTTGAGCGGAGGACTATGCCCTCGGTCTCGGCGGTTACGGTCAGGGGCCGGGACCGGGTGGTCAGCTTCCGCCCTTTCTCCACCTCCTCCCCGTCTTGGACCAGGATCTGGGCCCCGTAGGGGACCTCATATTCCCTGGTTTCCCCGCCCTCCCCGTGGATCACCACGAATCGCTTTTTGCCTTGCTGGCGCAGTTCCACCCGGCCGGGGAGGTCTGCCAGCGGGGCCTCGATGTGGTACTCCTCGCTTAAGGCGTCCCCCTCGGCCACTTGGGCCCGATGCCCTACCGCGGGGGCCACCCCTTCGGGCAGGGTGTACACCCGGTCCAGTCCGGTGGTGTCCAGGATGGCCAGGAACCGGCGGCCGTCCTCTTGGAAGTAGAAGGCCACTCCGTCCAACGGGGAGCGGAGGGAGAGGAAGGAGGCGGCGTCCACTTCCTCCCCTTCCCCCACCTGCAGGAGGGCGGCGGGCAGCCGCACGGTGCGGGGGGTGGAGGTGATCTCCACCAGCTCTTTGCCGGTCCGGGTGGTCTCCACCTTGGTGATATGGCCGGCGAGGGGGGCGACGGTGGCGTGGGCGGAACGGGTGGTCTTGCGGGCTTCGAACAGCTCCTCGGCCCGGGGCAGGCCCTGGGTGATGTCCACCCCGGCCACGCCCCCCGTGTGGAAGGTCCGCATGGTGAGCTGGGTGCCCGGCTCACCGATGGATTGAGCGGCGATCACCCCCACCGCCGTGCCCAAATCCACCAGCCGGTGGAAGGCTAGGTCCATCCCGTAACACAGTTGGCACATGCCCTCCGGGGTCTGGCAGGTGGTGGGGGATCGGATAACGATGCGGGGCCGCACCAGGATGGAGGTCACTCCAGCGGCCACCAGCTCCTCCACCAGTTCCGGGGTCAGGGTCTCGTCCCGGCGCACCAGCACCGCCCCGGTTTCCGGGTGCCGGACATCATCCACCGCCTTGGCGTGCACGGCCCGGTCGGGGGCCCCTTCGGCGGTGAGGTCCAACTCCACCTCCAAGTTCCCCACCCGTTCGGCGGTCTCCCGGTCGATCATCACGTTTCGTTCCACCAGGATCTCCCCGGTGACCGGGTGGAAGATGGGCTCGGCGGTGACCCGCCCGTAGATGCGCTCGGGGATGAACTCCATGATCCCCCCACCCACGAAGTACAACGGGTCGATCTCCACCCCCTGGCGGGTGCCGCAATCGTGTTCCTTCACGATCACGTCCACACAGGCATCCACCAGCCGGCGGGTGAGGTAGCCGGCGTCGGCGGTCCTCAGGGCGGTGTCCGCGGTGCCCTTTCTCCCCCCGTGGGTGGAGATGAAGTACTCGATGATGGACAGGCCCTCCCGGAAGTTGGAGATCACCGGCCATTCGATCACCCGGCCCTGGGGGTCGGCCATGGGGCCCCGCATCCCGGAAAGCTGCTTCACCTGGCTGGAGGAGCCCCGCGCCCCCGAGGCCACGATGCCCCACACCGGGTTGAACGGGTTCTTGGCCAGGTTGTCCATGGTGGCTTTCTCCACCTTGTCCACCGTGTCCCGCCACACCCGCACCACCGCCTGGAAGCGCTGGGTTTCGGTGGCCAGGCCCCGCTCGTACATGCGGTTAATCCGTTCCACCTTCTCCTGGGCTTCCCGGATCAGCTTCCATTTCTCCGGCGGGATCTCGCAATCCCGGATGGAGATGGTGAGGCCGGAAAGAGTAGCGTATTTGAACCCCAGTTCCTTGACCCGGTCCAACAGCTCCGCGGTTCGCTCCCAGCCGTACCGCAGGAAGCACTCCAGCACCTTACGGCGGGTGATGCGGGAGTCGAAGGTGAGGGTGTAGTCCCGGAGGTCCGGGGGGAAGGCCTGGTTGAGGAGGGCACGTCCCAGTGAGGTTTCGATGAGTTCCCCCTCGATGCGGATCTTCACCGGTGAGTGGAGCTCGATCACCCCGTGTTCGTAGGCCTTCAGGGCCTCCTCCACTGACCGGAACGCCTTGCCCGCCCCCTTCCCCTGGGGGTTGAGCATGGTGAGGTAGAAGAACCCATACACCTGGTCCTGGGTGGGCACGGCCAGGGGGCCGCCATGGGCCGGGGACAGGATGTTCTTGGCCGAAAGCATCAGCTCCTTGGCCTCCCGCACCGCCTCCTTGGACAAGGGCAGATGCACCGCCATCTGATCCCCATCGAAGTCGGCGTTGTAGGGGGGGCAGACATGGGGGTGGATCTGGATTGCATCCCCGTCCACCAACACCGGCTCGAAGGCCTGGATGGACAGGCGATGCAAGGTGGGGGCCCGGTTCAGGAGCACTGGGTATTCCTTGATCAGCACGTCCAAGATGTCCCACACCTCCGGGAGTTCCCCGGCCAGGGCGCGATTCTTTACCTCGTCATAGTCGGAGAAGGACACGTCCTCCAACCGGGCCAGCACGAAGGGTTTGAACAATTCCAGGGCCATCTTGCGGGGGATGCCACACTGGTAGAGCTTGAGCTTTGGGTTCACCACGATCACGGCCCGGGCGGAGTAGTCCACCCGGCGTCCGAGCAGATGTCGCCTCAGGCGCCCCTGCTTTCCCTGGATCCGCTCCGACAGGGACTTGAGTGGACGGCCATCCCGGCCCCGGATGGGGTTGTCCTTCTTCTCGTTGTGGATCAGGGCATCCACAGCTTCCTGGAGCATGCGCCGTTCGTTCCGGAGGATGATCTCCGGGGCCCCCATCTCGATCAGCTTCTTGAGCCGGTTATTGCGGTTGATGATCCGCCGGTACAGGTCGTTGAGGTCGGTGGTGGCGAACTTGCCGCCCTCTAGCTGGATCATGGGCCGCAGGGCGGGCGGTAGCACCGGCACCACCTCAAGCACCATGTTCTCTGGACGGTTGCCGGACTTCTTCAGCTGTTCCACCACCTCCAGGCGATGGAGAAGCCGCCTCCGCTCGCCTTGATTGGCGGTGTGATCGAGCTGGTCCCACAGTTCCTCGGACAGGGCCTCCAAATCCAGGTTGGCGAGCAGGCCTTTGATGCCGTGGGCGCCGGTCGCGGCCTCGAAGGTGCCGGGGAAGGCCCGCTCGTAGGCCCGTTTTTCCAGGGTGGAGATCTGTTGTCCCACCCGCAGGGGCACATCCCCTTTCACCCGGGTCACCAGGAAGGTGAGGTTGTCCACGGTCTCGGTGATGCCCCCCCCCTCCACCCCCTCATAGCGGGCCGCCAGCATTTCGAACATGGTCTGGGAACAGACCTCCCCGGCCGGTCGCTCGCAGAGAAGCTGTCCCTGTTCCACCTGTTCGCCGTCCTCCACATAGAGCTCCGCCTCCCTGGTCACCGGGTATTCGTGCTTGCCGATCACCACCACCCGGAACGGCTCCCCGGTCTGGAGCTTGCGCTCCTCGATCAAGGCGGTGCCAGCCTCCTCTGCCACCACCCGGGGGGCCTTCTCCACCAGGAACGCCCGCTCCACTTGGAAGGTATAGGCCCCGGACAGGATGCGCACCTCGGTGGCATACAGGGTTTCCCCGACCTTTACCTTGGGGGAGGAGGAAGAGGTGACCACGTACAGTTCCTCCCGAGAGGTTTCCGTTTCATAGTATGCGATCCGGCGCAGGTCCCGGCGCTTAATCCCAAGCAAGCGGGAAAGGGGACTAGCTACCCCTTTCAGGTACCAGAAGTGCACCACGGGGCTGGCCAGTTTGATGTGGCCCATGTTGACCCGGCGTACTGAGGAGTCGGTCACCAAGACGCCGCATTTCTCACAGGTGATGCCCTCGAATTTCTTCCCCCTGTATTTGCCGCAGCCGCACTCGTAATCGTTCTCTGGGCCGAAGATCTCCTCCGCGTACAGGCCCCCCCGCTCCGGCTTATGGGTCCGGTAGTTGATGGTCTCGGAGTTGGTGACCTCCCCCCGCGACCAAGACAGCATCTCCTCGGGAGATGCTAGGCTCAGACGCACCTTTTTGATATCGTCACCGGAAATTACCACCTGTGCTCACCTCGCTGGGTCAGATCCGGACGGATCCGGAAACCTCCATCCTTGTCAGCCACGCTGCGTCCCATCGCACTGGGCTGTCTCGGTTGGCCGAGCCAGCGCAAGCGGGATCCACAAACACCCCCCCTTTCCGGCAGGAAACCACCGGAAACCCCATCCCCCAGATATCGCGCTAGTCCTTCCCGTCCGACTTGGAGCCGCCGCCTTCGCTTGAACCGGAGGACTTTCTCCGGTATTCGGTGGTGTAAAAACCGCTCCCCTTATAGACCACCCCGAACCGAGGCAAGAGCCGGGTCACCTCGTGGGAGCCGCAGGCAGTACAGCGGATCAGCGCCCCGTCGCCGCGGGTCACCAGCTCGCGAAATTCCGCCCCGCAACGTTTGCATTCATAGCGATAGATCGGCATCATACACCTCCCCCTGGTTTGAGGTAATCCAAGGGAACCCTCTGCATCTCAGCCTGGCCCTGCCAGGCCTGACGAGTACCTAACCACCCTTTCCCAGTGGGCAGCCCCGTCCCGCCGGGAAGACACGACCATACCCAGAGCAAGGTACGGTCTGCTAAAAACAACATCCAGCCCGGGTACATAAACCGGCCTCAACTTGCCAAGTATACCTCGGTTGAGGCTGGCATCAAGGCCTCCTCGAGGGAGGCGGGGGCGGCCACTGCCAGCCGTTTGGTCTCCTCCTCCCATTCGAACCGGAAGCAAAGTTCACACAGGGTCCCTGGGGAAAACCCGGCCAGGGCCAGGGCGATCCGGGCTGCCGAGGTGGCGGCTTCCAGGCGACATCGCCGGGGGTGGGTGGACCAATCCGCCCGCACCAGCACCAGGGGAGAGCGGGGTAGGGAGAAGTACAGCCGCATGTCGGTGGGCAAGAACAAGGTCTGGAGCTGGGCTTGCTCTTGCTGCCCCAAGGCCACCACCACCTTGAGGTCGGGGGGCAGGTAGTAGAAGTGGCGGAAGGTGAGGAGGCGCAAGGTGTTGACGGTGGGGGACTCCCGCGCGAGAAGGAGGCGCAGGCGCGCTACATAAACGGGGTTGGCGAGGTGGCAGCGCTCCTCGGCCTCTACCCCGGGGGGCACGCGCAAATAGCGGGCCAGCAGTTCCAGGCGCTGTCCATCCGGGGAGGCGAGGTCAAACATCAGCTCCGGGGGCCAATGCCCTCGCTCCTCGGCCCGGGTGGGGGGGAGGAGCCTGCCCGACAGGGGACGCAGCACTCGACCGGCCAGGCCCAGCTCCTGATCCAGGGCCACGAGCTGGGGGACATCGAGTCCCCCCTTCCCCACGAGCTCCCCGGTGATCACGTAGTCCAGCCGTCCCCGCCGTAGCAATCGGGCGGCCCGAGATAGGAGCACCCAGCGACAAGCGCCACAGGGGAAGGGGAGGTCAGTCCCGCTGGCGGCCATCCCCAAGTACTCCCGTTTCAGGGTCTTGGTTCCCAGCCCCCCGCCCGGCGGATAGAGCCGATCTTCCACCTCTTCCGGTTCCAGGAAAAACGGGGAGCGGAAGTAAAGGACCTTCAGCTCAAGCCCTGGCACCCCTTGGGCCAGCCTGAGGGTGACCTTACTCGCCAGGCTGCCCGAGTAGAGCACCAGGGCTCTTGCCATCAAGCTCCTTTCCTAGCGTCGCGGGACGATAAGTCCATACTCTCCGTTTCCCCGGCGGAAGATCACCGCCGGCGTGTCGTCCGCAGCGTTGAAGAAAACCAGGAACTCCCGCCCGCTGGCTTCAAGCTGCAGCGCCGCCTCCTCGGGACTCATCGGCTTGCGGAAGTAGGTCTCCATGCGCACGATGCGCGGGGAGTCCTGTTCCTCGGGCTGGGGGGCTGCCTCCGGCCGGCCCGTCTTCCGCTCCACCCGCAGTTGCTCCTTGTACCGGACCAGTTGCCGCTGCAGCTTGTCCACCGCCTGGTCCACGGAGGCGTACATGTCCCCGGTGGTGGCCTCCGCTTTGACGATTTTGCGGTTGACCAGGTGCCCCACCAGCTCCACCTTGTGCCGGCCCCGCTCTACTTCCAGGGTGGCATCGATACTGATGATCTGGTCGAAATAGCGAGACAGGCCATCTAGCTTCTTGAGCACGTACTGTTTGACGGTATCCGAATCCGAGTCATAACGCTCGACGATACGTACTTTCACGTGATCCCCCCTTCATGGAATCCTAGCACGGGGACCGGTGGGTCGTCAAGCTATCCGGCTAAAATCATGTTCTAGAGCGGAAAGCTGGCAAAGGCGCCCCCGCAGGTAGCCCACTAGATGATGGCACCCCTGCGGCCCTAGTTCGGGGAGGAAACCGGAGAAGGCCCGGTTTACGAACGCCTTCAGTTGGGCCCGATAGGTGATCCCCCGGGCCAGGCGCTCGCAGGAAAGCAGCCCCAGCTCCACCAGTTCGGTGGGGGGCTCGGCAAGCAGCGTGGCTTCAGCGCAGTCCGCCCAGGCGGCGAGCTCGGCAGTGGTATAGGAGCGAGGCTCCCGGGCCGCGAGGAATGACACCAGTCGTCGCTCGTGGATGGGGAGGCGCCTCAGCCGCTTGAGCAGGCGTTCCACCTTGCGTAGCACCTCGGGGGGGAGATCGAAGGTGGGCGGGACGGGGTGTTCCGGGGGAGGCTCTGGGGCGGCGGGGTTCGCCGTTGGGGGCGCCTGGCGTTCCCGAAGCCGGCGCTCTAGCTCCCTGATCCTTGCCTGCTTCAGGGCCAGTTCCGCCTCCAGTTTTTCCAACCTTTGCTGGAGCTCCTCTTCCGGCAAGGAAGCGCCTTTCTCCTCCTTGAACTTGTGGATGGCGGCCAGGATCTCCCCCCGTACCTGGCGCAGCTTTGGGGTCTCCACCGGCTTGAAGGAAGGGGTGAACCCCCCGTGGAAGGTATGACGGGGGCGGATCTTCACCTTGCGGATGCTCTGCCCCGAAAGGTAGATACATTCCCCCACCCCCAGGCTCGTGACCTGCTCCTTGACCTCGGCCTTGGGCCAGGGGAGGAGCTCGGAGTAGACACGCATATCTACCTCGTGCACTACCCGATGTAAAAACAGCATCCCCGCTTGGGTGAGGACGTCCTTTTCCACCTTGGCCGACCGCTGGGAGATGATCACCGCTCCCAGCCCCCGTTTCCGCCCCCGCAGGGCGATGCGAGCGATCACCTCCTTGAGATCGGTCCGCATCCCCTGGGGGATGAACTCGTGGCACTCCTCTATCCCGATCATGTAGGGCTTTCTGAGCTTTCCGGCCAGGGACCAGATGCGGGTCAGGTACTCGAGGACGAACAGTTCCCGCTCCTCGGCGAGCATGTCCGACACGTCCAAGATCACCGGCACCCCCTCCCGCAGGGAGAGCTCGGCTACCCCCGGGGCGGCGTCCACGTCCAATTCGATGTCCACGTTCTCCCCCGCCCCCACCACCAACACCTCGTACTTCTCCTTGAGGCCGAAGTACTCCCCGTCGATATCCACGATGGACAGGGGGTAGCGGGCGGCCAGGAGCTCCTCGAAGATGACCCCGGCGGTGTTTGACTTGCCCGAGCCGCGGATCCCCAGGATGGCCACGCACTGTCCGCTGGCCTCGGCAAGGGGCAGGGAGAGGTCCGGGCCCAAGTTCAGATGGTGCATGACGGGGTCAGGCTACGATCGGCTGGGGCCGGGCGCCAGGGAAGGGGGGCGGTCGTCAAGGGACATGTGGTGGGTAATGGACGTTACCTCTGACCTTTGAGGAGCTTTTTGGCGAGCTGCAAGGCCTGGTCTCGGGTTTCGATCTCCCCGGCCAGGATGCGCTCGTGGATCTCGGACAGGATCTCCCCCAGCCGCGGCCCCGGCCGCTCCCCCAACGCGATCAGGTCCTCTCCGGAGATCAGCTCCCGCGCCCGCTTGAGCCCCTGTACCCTGCGCACGTGCAGGTGCAACCGGACTATGTGGGAGAGCAACGGGAGCCAAGCGGAAGCCCGATGGGCCGAGGCCTCGGCGTCGCAGATGAACAGCCGCAATAGGTCGGAAAACAAGGGGAAGCGGGCGGTGAACTCCTCCACTGGGGCTTGCTCGTCCTCGCCTGCGGAAAGGAGCCGGACCTGCTTGCCCAACCCCATCTCGGGCAGCCGCCCGGCCCGCATGTGCTCCCTGGTCAGGAATCGGACGTGGGCGATCTCGCGGGCCGGAAACCGGAGCCGTCTTAGGGCGTGCTCCGCCAATCGTTCCCCCACCAGCTCATGCCCCCCGGAGTGCTCCCCCCCAGACCGGGCCAGGGCCTCTCCCTTGCCGGCGTCGTGGAACAGCACCCCCAGCTTGACCAGATAGGAAAAGCCGAGCCGGTCCGCCACCTCCAGGGCAAGCAGGGTGTGGGTGAACACGTCCCCCTCCGGGTGGTAGTTGGGATCCTGGGGAACCCCCTTCAGGCTGGTGATCTCCGGCAATATCTGCGACAGGAGCCCTAGCTCGTCCAATAGCTTGAACCCCTGGGCGGCCCGTGGGGTGGAGAGGATACGGACGAGTTCATCCCTGATCCGTTCCCAGGAGATCCGTGTGATCTCCGCTGCCTGGGCGGCGATGGCGGCCCGGGTCCCCTCCTCGATGGAAAAGCCCAACTGGCAGGCAAACCGGACTGCCCGGAGCATCCTGAGGGAGTCCTCGGAGAACCGCTCCCGGGGATCGCCGATGGTGCGGATGACCCCGGCCGTGAGGTCAGCAAGCCCCCCCACCAGGTCGATGACCTCCCCGTCAGGACGGGCAGCCAGGCCGTTCACCGTGAAGTCCCGCCGCCAGAGGTCCTCCTCCAGGGTGGTCCAGGCGACCTGCCCGGGCCGGCGGCCGTCGGAGTAGCCCCGCTCGCTGCGGAAGGTGGCCACCTCGTACTGGCGGCCGTCCGGGGCCACCACCACCACCACCCCGAACGCCTCCCCCACGGTGAGCACCGGCCGGTCATGAAACAGCCGCTTTATTTCCTGTGGGGGAGCGGAGGTGGCGATGTCCACGTCCTGGAATACGCATGGCCGCTTCGCTTGTGCGGCCAGGACGGCGTCCCGCACCGCTCCGCCCACGATCACCGCCTCGTGCCCGGCCCGGGTGAGCCGCTCCAGGATCTCCCCTACGAACGGGTGGACCGAAAGCAGCTCTTCCATTGGGATGCGCATGCCCCATTATGGCCCAGCCCTTGCCGGTCCCGCATCCGGCCGGCGGGCGGCCAGGACCACCCCGAGGATAGCCACCGCCCCGCCCACCAGGGACAGCCAAGTGGGCACCTCCCCCAGCCATAGCCAAGCGATCCCGATGGCCAACACCGGATTAAGATAGAGGAAGCTAGCCAGCCGCGAGGCGGGGAGTTGGGTAAGGCAGTACACCCACAGGACGTAGGCGATCCCGGCGGGGAACACCCCTAGGTAGACCACTGCGGCGATGGCCTCCGCCGGGGCACTGGGCAGCGTGGCGGTCAGCCCGGGGAGGAAGACGAGCAAGGGGATGGTTCCGGCCCACACCAAGTAGGTGGTGAAGGCCAGCGGCGGATAGCGCACGATATAGCGTTTCTGGAGCACGGTATACACGCTGGCGGCAAGCGCTGCCCCCAGGATGACCAGGGCGCGTGGTTCCAGCCGCAGCCCGCCCCCCTCCCCCAGGGAGATCAGTGCCACCCCTAAAAGCCCGAGGGCGATCCCCAGCCAACCCACGGGGGGTATCCTCTCGCCCAGCAGCAGGGCAGCGAGCAGGGCGGTGAACATGGGAGCGGAGGCGATAAGCAGGCTGGCCGCTCCGGCGGTCACCACCACCTCCCCGTAGTTCAGGGCCAGGTGGTAGATGGTGATCCCCGAGAGGCCCAACAGGAAGAGCACCGGCAGATCCCGCGGTTTTGGCAACGGGACGCGGCTGGCGGCACTGAGGCCCCCCAGCGTGACCGAGGCCACCAGGAAGCGAAACAAAGCCAGCTCCCCTGGGGGGAAGGTGGACAGGGCGGCTCGGATGGCGGCGAAGGCCGAGGCCCATAGGATGAGCATTGCCCCCACCGATAGCCAAACACGCCACCCCAACCCCTTGGCTTCCATGTGGCGAATGATACGGCCTACGCATAAAACTTTGGGGTCAGGTCTTTACTTTTGATGTGGTTTGGTATGCTGCCGCCGTGGCCAGGCCGTTGCGACTGGAGTTTCCGGGGGCCGTTTACCACATCACCTCCCGGGGAAACGCCAGGCAGCTCATCTACTTAGACGACCAAGACCGCCTCGCGTTCCTGGAGGTCCTGGCCGAGGTGGTGGAGCGCTATCGCTGGCACTGCTACGCCTAATTGCCTGATGCTGAACCTACCACCTGCTCATCGGAACCCCGGAAGCCAATCTCTCCCGGGGGATGCGGCAGCTAAACGGGGTCTACACCCAGGCCTTCAACCGAAGGCACAAAAGGTCCGGTCACCTGT
>DQVA01000278.1 GCA_015661965.1 Candidatus Bipolaricaulota bacterium | reverse complement strand
CTTTCGTCGGTGTCCTCGCTCCGGGTGTCGCTCACCGTTACCACCCAGCAGCGGACCCCGGCCAGCTCGCGGCGCTCGTGTATGGCCATATGCACACGCTCCTGGGGGCAAGTATAACGTCCCGACCCCGGATCAGGGCCCCTGCGATGCTTGGGGGGGCCTCGCTTGGGTAAGATGGGGTGATGGCGAACATAGAGCTACCCAGGTACCCGGGCTGTTTCGTATGTGGGGACCCCCGGGAGAACCCGGCGGCGCTTGGCCTGCGCTGTACCTTCGCCGCTGGGGTGGTGCAGGCCTCCTTCGTTCCCGCAGCCGAACATGCCGGCTATCCCGGGATCGTCCACGGGGGGATCCTGGCCAGCCTCCTGGATGAGGTCTCCATCTGGGCCGCCTCCATGGCTGCCCAAGCCCTTTGCGTCACCAAAGGTCTTAAGGTGGAGTACGAGCGGCCGGCCAAGGTAGGGGAGGAACTCAAGCTCCGAGCCTGGGTGGTGGGCCGGGCCGGGCGGTTCCTGCGGGTCGAGGCCGCGGCGGAGGGGCCAGTGGGGGTGGTGGCCCGCAGCGAGGGCCGCTTCCTCCCCCGGTTCCGGAGGGAATGGGCCCGTCTCTTCGGGGAGGAGGGCCGGGAAAGGTGAACCCCGGCCTGGGTCTTGCCGGTTTTTCCGAGGCGGAGGGCGGACATCGCCGGGATGTTTCACCTGAAAGGGGGGATGCTATGGAGCTAAAGGTGGTGCGGATCGAGAAGCCGGAGGAGGTCAACTTGATCCTTGGCCAGTCTCACTTTATCAAGACGGTGGAGGATCTGCACGAGGCCATCGTGACCCAAGTGCCGGGGGCGGAGTTCGGCCTGGCGTTCTGCGAATCCTCCGGGCCGGCCCTGGTGCGCTGGTCCGGCACCGACGATGAGCTCACCGAGCTCGCCCGGAGGAACGCCCTCGCCCTGTCGGCCGGGCACGTGTTCATCGTCCTGATGCGGAACTTCTACCCGATAAACGTGCTGGGCGCGATCAAGCAAGTGCCCGAGGTGTGCCGCATCTTCTGCGCCACCGCCAACCCGGTCCAGGTTGTCCTGGCAGAGACGGAGCAGGGGCGGGGGGTGCTGGGGGTGATCGACGGGGTCAAGACCAAGGGGGTGGAGTCCGACGCCGAGATCGCCGAGCGCAAAGCCTTCCTCCGGAAGATCGGCTACAAGCTTTAGGGGGAGAAAAGTTCCGGCACCCGGGCCTTGACCAGCTGGGTCAGGTCGGCGAGCTGGGCCTCGTCCATGTATAGGGCGTCCTCCGTCCGCAGGACCAGCGCGAACCCTTGGGCCTGGGCGATGTCCCGGGTGACGTCGGCCAGCATGGCCTGGACCACCCCGCTGATCAGCTGATCGAGCTGCTGAAGCACCGGGGTGAGCTGTTGATACAGGCTCAAGAACCCGGTGATGTCACCCTGGTCGGCCAAGGCGGTGAGCTCGTCCAGCCGCTCCCGCAGGGGGAGGATGCTGTCGCGTAGCTCCTCTAGCCTGTCCTGGATGTCAGCGAACTCCGCGGAGGCGGCCAGCTTCTGGATCAAGGTCAGGTCCCAGTTGAGCGGGGCGGCCAGGAGTTCCACTTGCACCTTCAGGGACTCCCGCTGGTATGTCTCATCGTCTATCTCCCCCGCTTCATGGCGCTGACGCAGGTCTTGCAGCTCCTGGTTCTTGAAGTCCACCGTGATCTGAACTGGCTCGAATATCTGGTTCACCAGGCTTGTCAGGTCCACGTAGGCGACGGCCAGTGCGGCGCTGGGGGTCTGCACCGCAGCGGGGCTAACCCCGGCCTCCCGCAGGGAGGCGAGCTCCCCCCGCAACCCATCCAAGGCCCCTTGGAGTTGGGCCAGGTTCGCCGCCGTCTCCTGAACCTGGGCGGCGGTGGTGGAAACGGTCTCCTGCAATGAGTTCAGCCTGTCCTGGAGGCCCTGGATTTCGTCCTCCAGGCCGGCGGTGTCCCCGGAGAACAAGGCCACCCCGATGAGTCCCCCCACCAGCCCCGTCCCCAGCGCCAAGAGGACGGCCAGAAGCAAAAGTTTTCCCGTCATCACCCCTCCTTAAGTGTTCTCTGATCATCTAAGGGTACCGCCTCCCGGGGGAGCGGCAAAGCGGTCCCCCCAGCCCTCACCCGGGGAGAGGCAGGGAAACCAGTGGCTTCACCCGGCGAAAAGATCGCCCCCAGGATACACCAGCCTCCCCTCCACTACCCGGGCGAAGGGGGGCAGTTGGTGCTCCACCTCCCGCCCCTGCTCCAGGATGTGGATCACCCGGTGTCCCTGGGCCACCAAGAAGTCGGAGATGAGCCGCCTGTGGCAACGCCACCAGAACCTCTCCGCGCACAGCAAGGCGGTCGTCTTGCGGCGGGCCAGCGCTAAGACCCGCTCGATCCCCCGGGCGAACTCCTCTCCCAGCATGTGGTCCGCATAGTTACGGAACCCCCCTGCCCGCCAGGCGGTATTGGGGGAGGCGGCCCCCAGCCCATGACGGCGGTAGCCCCCCAGCTCCCTTCCCAGCCACAGGTACTCCATCCCCGCCATTTCCAAGCCCCGGGCCAGTGCCTCCCGCGAGAAGTGGGGGAACTTGCGGGATGAAGGAAAGGCGCGCACGTCCACCACCGCTTGGATCCCATAGGCGGAGAGGAGTCGTGTGAACTCCTGCCAACTCCGGGTGGAATGTCCCACCGTGTAGACCGTGATCCCCACAGGGCCAATATACCGGAGCACGGCAAGCGGGGGAACCTTTTGCGGTTTGGCTTATCATAGGGCATGCGGCTTCTCATGATCTACGCCGACAGGTTTGCGTATCGGACCGCTCTGAAGACGGTGGACTCCGTGCCCGATCGGGACGAACAACGGGAGTTCACCGATGTGTTGGTGGGATTTATCCATTTGGAACGGGCGGATGAGGACGACCCCGGCGGGGTGGAGACCAAACTGGTCAAGAACCTGAAGTGGGCGGCCCGGAAAAATGGTACTAGGCGAATTTTGCTTCACTCCTTCGCGCATCTTGCGGAGACCAAGGCCTCCCCGGAACTGGCCCGACAGGTACTGGCCGGGGCACAGCGGCGGCTAGCGGGAGCGGGCTACCAGGCGGATCAAACCCCGTTCGGCTACTTCCTGGACCTCACCCTGGTGGCCCCAGGCCGTCCGTCCGCCCGCATCTTCAAGGCTCTATGATGGCAAACCCGCGCCCATCCGATTTCCTGCGATTTCTCCGTCTTCCAGAAATGCTAGTTGACTTTTGGATGGGATCGGTTATTATTGTCGACGTAG
>DQVA01000312.1 GCA_015661965.1 Candidatus Bipolaricaulota bacterium | reverse complement strand
TTCGCTGAAGCCCAGGGGGAACTGGAGCGGATGTTTGCCAAACGGTACCCTGTGCCACAAAATCTGACACAGAATTCGTGACGCTACCGGGGCGGGTCACCATGTCTTGGCCATTTACCTCCCGCCGTTGACCCGCCTGGAGGGCCTCCCTATAATGAAGTGCCCGGCGGCGTAGCCAAGTGGCAAGGCGAGGGACTGCAAATCCCTTATTCCCCGGTTCGAATCCGGGCGCCGCCTCCAGGTCGTGGGTGGTTAGCTCAGCCCGGTAGAGCACACGCTTGACGTGCGTGGGGTCGCAGGTTCGAGTCCTGCACCACCCACCAAAATCTCAGCCCTCACTCAACCGACGGGGGCCGAACTTTCTTGGATCGCCAAAGCCGTAAAACCACAGGGGGCTCAGGATGAATTAAAACTCCCCCGCTTCAGGCAATGCGCTCAGAAGCCCCAGCCGTCCCCCCAAGGCGGGCCGACCCCTTGGCCCAATCCCAAAACCCTCCACGCTACCGGCGGTGACCAGCACTTGATCTGCGCCGTGGTCGGCAGGACCTGGTAGCGGAGGTCAGGACGACGCAAGCCCTCTTAAGCTTTAGCCCGCCCGCTAGCCGCCCCCTACCGGGGGGAGCAGGACTAACTCGTCCCCATCGGAAAGGGGAGTGGAAAAACCCTGCAGGAACTGGACCGAGGTCCCGTTCACCAAGGCGGAGACCAGCCGCTTCAGATTTCCCCGTGAGTCGTATAGCTTGTCCCGTAGCACCGGGAACTGGGCCACCAGCGCGGCCACCGCTTCCCCGGCGCTCGCCCCCTCGGGTAGCTCAAGCACGATCTCACCCGCGGGAAGCTCTCGCCGAAACGGAAAGTAGAGCTCCACCTTCACCCTCATCCCAAGCGGGATCATACCCGGCCCCAGCCCTGCGGCACACCCCGGCTGGCGGTTGCAACCCTTGTGCACCAGGGGTAATCTACCCCCGAGGTCGAGGGTTATGCGCCGCTAAGTGGCCTGCCGCGTTCGTTCGGTCCAGTGGGACAGCTCGTTCCAAGAAGCTTTTTGTGCCAATCGAGGAGTAAGACATGTGTGCGCTTTCCTGTGAATCCCTGATGAAGAGCTTCCGTAAGGGCAAGGGCAAGCGGGTGCAGGCCTTGTGTGGGGTAGGGTTCTTCGTGCGGGCGGGGGAGATCTACGGCATCCTGGGGCCGAACGGCTCTGGCAAATCAACCCTGGTGCGGATCCTGGCCACCCTGCTCCTCCCCGACGCCGGCCGGGCCCAGGTGCTGGGTTACGATGTGGTGCGCCAGCCCCGCAAGGTGCGGGAAGTCATCCATCGGGTGTCCACCGAGGCCGCCTTCTTCAAGAAGCTGTCCCCCCTGGAGAACCTGCTCTACGGGGCGCGGCTTTATGGGGTGCCCGGCCGGCGGGTGGGCCGGCGGGCTCGGGAGCTCCTCGCGGTGCTGGGGATCCCCAAAGACAAGCAAGTCAGGCCGATGGAGCAGCTCTCCCGGGGCCAGCAGCAGAAGGTGGCGGTGGCCAGAGCGCTCCTCATCCCACCGCCGGTGCTCCTTTTGGACGAGCCCACCACCGGCCTCGACCCCCGCTCCAAGCGGGAAGTACAGGAGCTGATCCGCGGTTTGCGGAAGGAGGCGGGCACCACCGTGCTCCTCACCACCCACGACATGGAGGAGGCGGACCGGCTGTGCGACCGGGTGGCCATCCTGGATGAAGGGCGGCTGGTGGCCGAGGGGACGCCGGACCAGCTGAAAGACCAGGTCCGGAGCGACGGAAAGCCGGTGAGCATGGAGGACGTGTTCTTCGCCCTCACCGGGAAGGAGTGGGCCGATGAGGGCTGAGCTTTTCACCCGGCCCGTCCGACGGGAGCTGGTGGCCACCTGGGGGTTCGTGGCCCGCAACCTCCACCTCACCAAGCGGTACTGGGGGTGGGAGCTGGTATGGTTCGCCTATTCCCTCACCAGCTCCCTGGCGGTGGCCTACATCGGCCTGGGCACCGAGCGGCTGGCCGGGGCGGCGGTGGACGGCCGGGCCCTCACCCTGTACCTGTTGGTGGGGACGCTGGTCTGGGCGTACCTTTCCCAGATCTTCTACGTGATCTCGGAGATGGTGGCCTGGGAGCGCTGGGAGGGGACCATCGAGTACACGTTCATGGCACCCAGCCTGCGGCTCACGCAGCTTGTGGGGACAAGCCTGTTCGCCGTCATCTACGGCATCATAAGAACCCTGTTGATCCTGGCCGCGGCCGCGGCCTTCTTCGATCTCCCCCTGGCAGGGGCGGACCTCCCCGCCGCGGGGCTGTGGCTTCTGGTGGGGAGCGTCTCCTTCGTGGGATTCGGCATCCTAGCCGGGATTATGCCGCTCCTGTTTCCCGAGCGGGGGGTGCAGATGACCAACGTGCTGGCGGCGCTGCTCCTTTTGGTATCCGGGGTGTACTACCCGGTGGAGGTGCTGCCCGCTTGGATGCAGGCCCTGGCCCGCGGGTCCCCGGCCACCTACGTGATCCAGGGGTTGCGGGGCGCAATCCTGGAGGGGGTAGGCCTGGAGAGCGCGGCCCGCCCGCTTGTCTACCTGGCCCTGGGGGGTGTGGGCATGATCCTGTTTGGCACCTGGGCCTTCTCCCGGGCCGAGCGCTACGCCAAGCGGACGGGCCGGCTTAAGCGCTCCGGCTAGTCCTCCAGTCGGGCCTGGGCCCACAGCTTGGTCCGGGCGTTGTACAGGGGGTAATCCCCCAGGGGGGCGTCCAGGATCTGCTGAAGCAGTGCCTGGGCCTCCGCCTCCCCGTCAGCGCCCAGGTGGTCCAGGTAGAACTCGATGCGGAACCGTAGGTTCTCCAGGTACTCCGGGCATTTTTCCACCGCCTGGGCCAGGTAGTTGTTAGCCCGCTCCAGGTTCAGCCGGTAGGTCCCGAACGGCAGCCGGGGCAGCCCCCCCCAGAAGGCACCCAGGGCGCGCAGCGGCCCGGCGCACAGGTACATCTCGTCCAGCTCCGCCGCCCGCATGATCAGCGCCTCCAGCTTGGGGGCGTCCCCCCTGAGGATGGCCCCCACCTTGTCGTACTCGTCCTTGCGGGCCCAGTTGGCATAGGTCCAGTAGATGGCCTCCAGGTTCTCACAGGCCTGCACTGCAGCCACGAACCCCTGTCCCTCCTCGATCTGGACGAAGGTGGGATCAGCCCGGAGGGCCCGCTCCCCGTATCCCTGGCCTTGGATATAGGCCGCCTTCTTGTCCCCATCCTCGGCGAGGAACATGTCCGCCAGGGTGTAGTAGCACCTGGCCAGCATGACCA
>DQVA01000063.1 GCA_015661965.1 Candidatus Bipolaricaulota bacterium | reverse complement strand
GTGAAAACCGCAAATAGCCTTGAACAGGTGAATATACTATTCGAAAAAGTATATAGAAGTTGAAGGGTTGCCCGCGGCCCGGGTGGAGGTACCATCCCTGGGATGCTCCTGGCAGTGGATATTGGCAACACCCATATTGCCCTGGGGGCCCACTCCGGGGAGGCCTGGCAGGCCCGGTGGCGGGTCCGTACCGTGCCCGGAAAGACCGGCGAGGAGTACGGGCTCCTCCTGCGGGGGCTCCTGGCCGAAGCCGGGCTGGCTCGGGAATCGTTCCACCAGGCAGTGGTGGCCAGCGTGGTGCCCTCCCTGACCCCGGTGTTCCGCGAGCTATGCCGGAAGCTGGCGGGACGGGCCCTGGTGGTGGGGCCTGGGGTGAAAACAGGACTCGACATCCGGGTCGACCACCCCTCCGAGCTGGGGGCGGACCTGGTGGCAGATGCAGTGGCCGCCTACGCACGGTTCAAGGGAAACTGCATCGTGGTGGATTTCGGCACCGCCACTACCTTCACCTGTGTGGCTGCCCCCGGGGCGTTGGTGGGGGTGGCCATCGCCCCCGGCGTGGGGACGGCGGCCCGGGCTCTAGCGGAACACGCCGCCCAGCTCCCCCAGGTGCCGTTAGTGGTCCCCAAGGCTGCCCTGGGGAAGAACACCCTGGAGGCCATGCAATCGGGGCTTGTGTTCGGCTACGTGGGCCTGGTGCGGGAGCTGATCCGGCGGCTTGGGGCCGAGCTGGGCGGGGAGGCACAGGTGATCGCCACCGGGGGGCACGCTGCGTTGATAGCACCGCTCGTTTCTGAGATCCAAGCGGTGGATCCCTGGCTCACCCTGGAGGGCTTGCGCCTGATCGCCGCCCGCAACCCCTAGGAAATTATCACCGCCGGAGCACACGGATTTTCTCACCACGGCCTAAAGACGAGGTGGCGGAAGTTCGCTGTAATCTAGGACTCAAAGAGAGTTCGGCCCTGTAGCGCGTTCAGCTTGCCCATAGGCTAAGCCTGGGTTAACGTTGGGGCTGGAGGTGACACTCCAAAACCGATTGGAGGTGACACTCCGTGTCCAAAGCCCTTGTGAGTTGCACGCTGGCTTTCCTCCTGTATTTGGTTTCGGCCCCCGCTTCGCAGCTGATAGTGGCCGTGTCCACCGAACCCCCATCCCTGGATCCCACCACCAACGCCGCCGCGGCCATCGACCTCCTCCTCCACCACAACCTATACGAGAACCTGGTCCAGGTGACCCCCGGCGGGGAGCTCCACGGCCAGCTGGCCGCCGCCTGGGAGGTATCAGAGGACGGCCGCGTCTACACCTTCCACCTGCGGGAGGGGGTCCTGTTCCACAACGGCGCCCCCTGCGACGCAGAGGCGGTGCGGGAAAGCTTCCTGCGGCTCATGGACCCCGCTACCGGGGTCCCCCACCCCGAGTACTTCCAGGACATCGTCGCCATCGAGACGCCGGAGCGGCTCACCGTGCGTTTCCTCCTTGCAGAGCCGGATCCGGCGTTCCTCCCCACCCTGGCCCTGGGGGACGCGGTGGTCACCCCCGCCAGGGGCGACCTCGCCCTCCGGCCGATCGGCACCGGGCCGTTCCGGCTCGCCGACTGGCAACCCGGACAGCGACTGGTGCTCGCGAGAAACCCCGACTATTACCTAGCCGGGGTCCCGCAGCTGGAGCGGGTGGAGTTCCGGTTCATCCCCGACCCCGCGGCACAGCTTGCCGCCCTCCAAGCCGGGGACGTAGACCTGGTGGTGGACCTGGCCCCGGAGCTCGCCGCCACGTTAGCGGGAACCCCCGGGGTGCAACTGATCTCTGGCCCCATGAACCTGGTTCAGATCCTCGCGGTGAACACGGCCCGGGCGCCCTTTTCCGACCTGCGGGTCAGGCAAGCGGTGTCTTACGCCGTCGACAGAGATGAGATCATCGAGTTCGTCTCGTTTGGGTTCGGCACCCCGATCGGAAGCCACATCCCGCCTGGCACCCCTTACTACGCCGACATGACCTGGCTTTATCCCCACGATCCGGACCGGGCCCGCGAGCTCCTCGCGGATGCCGGCTACCCGGACGGCTTTTCGACCACCCTCATCCTGCCGGAGAACTACCCGTTTCACGTGCGCACCGGGGAGGTGATCGCCGCTCAGCTCGCCCGGGTGGGGATTCAAGCGCGGATCCGCCTCGTGGACTGGCCCACCTGGCTGGAGCGGGTGTATGCGCAAGCCGACTACGAGCTCACCGTGGTCGGCCACCCCTGGAAGCTGGACCCGGCACCAATGCTGACCGGCTACGGCCCGGAACGGCCGGATTACTACTTCCGCCGCGGCTGGCAAAGCCAAGAGCTGGACCGGCTGCTTTCCCTGGGGGCGGCGCTGGCGGATGAAGGGGCCAGGAGGGCCATCTACACCGTGTGCCAATACCTGATCGCCCGGGAGGCGGTGAACGTGTTCATCCAGGATCCACACCGGATCTTGGCGGCCCGGGAGGGGATCGAGGGGCTTTCCGTGTACCCGCTTTATCTGTTGGACCTGAGCCGGGTCAGCGCGGACTGAACCCCCGCAGGCTGGGATCCAGAAGGTCCCTGAGGCCGTCCCCCACCAGGTTCAAGCCCAGCACGGTGAGGGAGAGGAACAGGCCCGGGAACACGGCCGGCCAGGGGGAGTGTCGGAAGTAGCTCTGGGCTTCCCGCAGCATCCTCCCCCAGGTGGGAGCCGGGGGCGGAGTGCCCAGGCCCAGGTAGCTGAACGCCGCCTCCGCAAGCAACGCCATCCCCAGGCTCACCGTGAACTGCACCAAAAGCGGCGAGAGGAGGTGCGGCAGGATGTGCCTGACGAGAACGCGCAGGTCCCCGGCGCCCACCGCCCGGGCCGCCAACACGAACTCCCGCTCCCGCAGGGAAAGCAGCCCCCCCCGGGTGAGGCGGCCGAAGTAGGGCACGTTGAAGATCCCGATGGCGATGACGATCCCCCAGGGGCCAGGGCCTACCAACACGGCGAGGAACAGCGCCAAAAGGAGCGGGGGGAACACGAGCAGAAAGTCAGCGCTCCGCATGATGAGTTCGTCCAAGAGCCCACCGTAGTAGCCCGCTAGCCCCCCCAAGAGCGTCCCCGCTACCGCCCCCAACGACACCGCAGCCAGGGCCGCTCCCAGGCTGATTCTCCCCCCCACCAACAGCCGGGCCAGCACATCCCGCCCGAACCAGTCCGTGCCCATGGGATGCGCGAAAGAGGGGGGGGCGAACCGAGCAGCCGTCATCTCCAGTGGGTCCGCCGGCAGCCACAGGAACCCCACCAGCACCAACCCCAACGAGAGGGAAACACATCCCAACCCCAGCTTTAACCCCAACCGCCTCATCGATATCTGATCCTGGGGTCCAACGCCCCGTAAGCGAGGTCCACCCCCAGATTGAGGAGGAGCACCAACCCCGCCACCACTAGCCCGACCCCGGAGAGGAGGGGGAGGTCCCGGGCTTTAACCGCGGTCAAGGCGAGTTGCCCCAGGCCCGGCAGGTAGAACAGGTTCTCCACCACCAACGCCCCGGCCAAAAGCTGCCCCAGGCTGAGCCCGGCGATGGTGACGATGGGGATGAGTGCATTCCGCAAGGCATGGTGGAGGACCACCCGGCCTTCGGCCAAGCCCTTGCCCCGGGCGGCCCGGACGAACGGCGCGCGCAGCGTCTCCGCCAACGCCGCCCTGGTCATGCGGGCCAGGTAGGCCGCCCGGGGCAACGCCAACGCCAGGGCGGGGAGCGCAAGGTGCAGCAGGGCGGTCCCGGGCTCCCCCCAGCCCGGGAACCCCCCGGCCGGGAAGAGCGACAGCCTCACCGCCAAATAGCCCACCAGCAAAATCCCCAGCCAGAACTCAGGGATGGCCATCCCGAGTTGAGCGACCCCCACCGTCAAGAGGTCCAACAGGCCCCCGGGCCGGGTGGCCGCCAGGACCCCCAGCGGCAGAGCCAAAAGCATGGCGAGCAGGGCCGCCATTAGCCCCAACGGCAGCGTCACCCGCAGGGCGGCCCCGATTAGCTCCGCCGCCGGCTTCCCCCGGGACAGGGACTCCCCCAGATCCCCATGGACCACGCCCAACAACCAGCGGCCGAACCGCACCGGCCAGGGTTGGTCAAGCCCTAGCTTTTCTCGTACCGCTTGATAGGCCTCGGGGGTCGCCTCCGGCCCCACCACCAGCCGGGCAGAATCCCCGGGGAGAAGCGACAGCAAAACGAAGATGGAGAAAGCGAGCAGAAGGGCGGTGAGGGGGAGCGTGACCAGCTTGCGGAGGAGGTAGCTCCCCATCGGGCAGGGGGGGAGGGCCGAAGCCCTCCCCCCGGCTGGCTAGCCTTTCAAGGCGGCCTGGGCCGCGGCCAGGCGCGCCACCGGGATCCGGTACGGCGAGGCGGACACGTAATCGAGCCCGATCTCATGACAGAAGTGCACCGAGCGGGATTCCCCCCCGTGCTCGCCGCAGATCCCCACCGACAGGTCCGGCCTGGTGCGCCGGCCCCGCTCCTTGCCCATCCGCATCAGCTCCCCTACCCCGGCCCGGTCGATGGTCTGGAACGGGTCATCCGGGAGGATCTTCTGCTCCAGGTACTCGCGGATGAACTTGCCCGCGTCGTCCCGGGAGTAGCCGAACGTCATCTGGGTGAGGTCGTTGGTGCCGTAGGAGAAGAACTCGGCGGCCTGGGCGATCTCGTCGGCGGTGATGGCCGCCCGGGGGACCTCGATCATGGTCCCCACCTTGTAGGCCACCTCCACCCCTTCCGCTTCCATGGTGCGCCCCGCGATTTCGTCCACTCGCTCTCGCACGGCCCGCATCTCGTTTGCATGCCCCACCAGGGGAACCATCACGTAGGGCTGCGGGTCCAGCCCTTCCTTCCTCAGCTTGGCCGCCGCCCGGAAGATGGCCTCTACCTGCATGTCATACAGGTCCGGATGGGTGATCCCCAGACGCACCCCCCGGTGGCCCAGCATGGGGTTGAACTCGTGCAGGGACTCGATCTGGGCCTTGAGCTCCTGGAAGGGGAGACCGAACCTGTCAGCGAGCTCCCGGATCTCGGCATCGTCCTTGGGCAGGAACTCGTGCATGGGTGGATCGAGGAGGCGGATGATCACCGGCTTGCCGTCCATGACCCGGAGCAAGCCCTCGAAGTCCTCGGCCTGCATCTCCGCCAGGCGCTGGAGGGCCTCCCTACGCGCGGCCGGGTCCCGGCCGATGATGGCTTGCTGCACATAGGGGATGCGATCCTCCCCGAAGAACATGTGCTCGGTGCGGCACAGGCCGATCCCCTCGGCCCCGAAGGCCAAGGCCACGGCGGCCTGATCAGGCTTATCCGCGTTGGCTCGCACCCCGAGCACGCGGTACTGATCCACCCAGGCCATCAGCTTTTCGTACAGCCGATAAATCGGGGCCTCATCGGGCGGGAGGGACTTCTCGATCAACACCTGCACCACCTCCGAGGCCATGGTGGGCACCTTGCCCTTCAGTACCTCACCGGTGGTGCCGTCGATGGAGATCCAATCCCTCTCTTTGAGGGTCACACCGTCAGCCGAGATCTCCCGCTTTCCGTAATCCACGTTGAGGCTATCACAGCCCACCACCGCCACTTTCCCGATCTGGCGGGCCACCACCGCGGCGTGGGAGGTCATCCCACCCCGGGAGGTGAGGATGCCTTTGGCGGCTGCCATCCCCTCGATGTCCTCTGGGGAGGTCTCGTGCCGCACCAGGATTACCGGCTGGCCTTCCTTGGCCAATTTCACCGCCGTCTCGGCGGTGAGGGCGATCATCCCGGTGGCCGCCCCCGGCCCGGCGGGGAGCCCCGTGGCCAGCACCTGAGCCTTGGCCTTCTCCACCGGATCGAAGATGGGCTGCAGAAGCTGACTCAATTGCTCCGCCGGGTCGATCCGGAGGATGGCCTCCTTCTCGGTGATCAGCCCCTCCTCCACCATCTCCACCGCGATCCTGACCGCGGCGAAGCCGGTGCGCTTGCCGGCCCGGGTTTGCAAAAGATACAGCTTGCCCTCCTCGATGGTGAACTCGATGTC
>DQVA01000020.1 GCA_015661965.1 Candidatus Bipolaricaulota bacterium | reverse complement strand
GGGTCGGTCCAGCGATGGCCGGGGGGGCTACAAAGTCGGCTCGGCACGTCTTGGGTCACCAGGTACAGCCCGGTGCCTTGATCCAAAAGGGAGAAGGCCGATCGGCTGGTGAGCAGGTGCTCGTTGAAATCCCCGGCTAGGATCAGATCGGGATCATTTCCCCGCGTTTCAAGATACCCATTCCCCCAGTCTCTCGAGCTGCCGTCGCCGGATGCCCTGGCTGCGGGGGTCGAACGCCGCCTTCAAGTGCACCACCACTAGCGTGAAGTCGAACCCCGCCGGGAGGAACCTTCCGGCCACCACCAGCCCGTCCCGCAGCCCGAACCTCCCCAGGCTGAGCCCCACCTCCCCCCGGTAGGAAAGCGACACCTCCTCCCGCTGGTAGAGCACTGCTACTTTCTGACAGGTAACCGGTTCCCTCTGGCGCGAGAAGATGTAACCGTATCTCCCCGGGGGCAGGAACGAGAGGAGTAGCTCCATGGCTTCCTCGTTCTCCACCTCTTGCAGGGCTAACACCTCGATGTCTAGGGAATCGATAAAGGTGGCGAGCGCTCGGATTTCCTCCAAGCGCCGGTGGTTCCGGCTCTCACACCAGCCGCCCGTGCTCCGGTCGAGGTCCGTGAAGAGCTCCAGGTGAAAGTGCCGATCTGGACCTCGGGGGGAAGATCGGCGGCCAAAAGCGGTGTGGAAACGGGGGTTGCGATGAGCGCTACCGCCAGCCATAGTGAGAGCACCCGGTCCAGGTTCATGAGTGACCATTATCCAGCCAGCCCCTCATTTAGCAAAGGTCGACGTTGGGGACAACGGGGGAGGAGGCGATTTTTCATGTAGTCGGTGGTTTGAGGTGTTAGTGCTCCCCCGACTATAATGCCCGGCATTCCCACAAGGAGGGTGATATGAAGGAGATCCGCTGGCACGGTCGCGGAGGCCAGGGGGCCAAGACCGTTTCCCAGATCCTGGCCCAGATAAACCTGCGGGAAGGGAAACATGTGCAGTCGTTCCCGGAGTACGGGCCGGAGCGCTCCGGGGCCCCTGTCCGCGCCTATAACCGCATCTCCGGCGAGGAGATCCTCATCCACTCGGGCGTCTATCGCCCCGACATCGTGGTGGTGATCGACGAGACGCTCCTGGAGGCGGAGAACGCCACCGAGGGCCTAAAGCCGGATGGCGTCCTAATCGTCAACACCTCCCGTTCCGCGGAGGAGATCCGCGAAGTTACGGGCTTCCCGGGGAAGATCATCGCCCTTGATGCCACCAAGATCGCCCAGGAGGCGGGCACCGGTTTCCCCAACGTCCCCATGCTCGGGGCGGTGGCGGCGGTGCTGGGCACGGACCCGAAGGTGGCCGAGGAGGAGCTCCGGGAGACCCTCTCCCACCGGCTTCCCCCCGAGGTGGTGGAGAAGAACCTCGTCGCCTTCCGGGCGGGATACGAAACGGCCAAGGGGGTGTACGTTGGCAGTTGAGCTGAAGACCTGGCGGGAACTTCCCATCGGCGGTGTGATCCCCGGGGGCGCCACCCCGGAGCTCAACAAGACCGGCTCCTGGCGCTCCAAGCGCCCCATCTGGGACAGCGACAAATGCATCCACTGCCTGCAGTGCTGGCTCCACTGCCCCGACGACTCCTTCTTCCTTAAGGAGGGGAAGATCACGGGGATCGACTACGACCACTGCAAGGGCTGTGGGGTGTGCGCCGCCATCTGCCCGGTGGATGCCATCGAGATGGTTCCCGAGCGAGGGGGTGCCGGATGAAGAAGGTGATGACCGGACACAAGGCGGTGGCCGAGGCGATGCGCCAGATCGAGCCGGATGTGGTGGCGGTCTACCCCATCACCCCCCAATCGGAGATCGCCGAGTACTATGCCCAGTACGTCCACGACGGCCTGGTGCGCACGGAGCTGGTGCCGGTGGAGTCGGAGCACTCGGCGATGTCCGCCTGCGTGGGGGCCGCGGCCGCGGGGGCGCGGGTGATGACCGCCACCGCCTCCCAGGGGCTCGCCCTCATGGTGGAGGTGCTCTACATCGCCGCTGGGCTTCGCCTCCCCATCGTGATGGCCCTGGCCAACCGAGCCCTCTCGGCGCCCATCAACATCCACTGCGATCACTCCGACGCCTACTTGGCCCGGGATTGCGGGGCGATCCAGATCTTCGCCGAATCCGCCCAGGAGGCCTATGACTACATGCTGATGGCCCAGCGGGTCGCCGAGCACAAGGAGGTCAGGCTCCCGGTGATCGTGAACCTGGACGGCTTCACCCTCACCCACTCCTCCCAGGTGGTGGAGACCCTCCCCGACGAGGAGGCGAAGGGGTTCGTGGGGGAGTATGAGCCCCTGTATCCCTTGCTGGACGTGGACCACCCCACCACCTGGGGTCCCTTCGCCATGCCGGATTACTACTTCGAGCTCAAGCGCTCCCAGGAGGCGGGCATGGAGGCCGCGCCGGGGGTATTCCTCCGCGTGCAGGAGGAGTACTCCAGGCTCTGCGGGCGGAACTACCGGGGGTTCTTCGAGGCCTACCGTCTCGAGGACGCCGAGCGGGTGATCGTGGTCATGGGCTCCACCGCCGGGACCGCCAAGGTGGTGGTGGACGAGCTCCGGGCCCGGGGCGAGAAGGTGGGGCTCCTCAAGGTATGGCTCTGGCGCCCCTTCCCCCGGGAGGAAATCACCGAGGCCCTGGCGGGCGCCAAGGCGGTGGCCGTCATGGACCGGGCCTTATCCCACGGGAACCTCGGGGCCCTGTATCTGGACGTCGCGGCCGGCTTCTCCGGGCGGGAGGGGCCCGTCCTCGTCAACTACATCTACGGCCTCGGGGGAAGGGACATACCCGCGGAGCACATCGCCCAGGTGTTCGCGGGCCTGAAGGAGGCGCGGCCCGGGGAGCGCCGGTTCCTGGGCCTGCGGGAATGAGGAGGAAGAGGTGCCTAGCGTGAAGGTGTTGGCCGAACGGCAGGAGAAGAGGGGGCCCCGGTTCACCGGGGGGCACTCCCTCTGCGCGGGCTGCGCCGAGCCCATGATCGTGCGCACGGTCCTCAATTCCATCGAGGACCCGGTGGTGGTGGCGAGCCCCACCGGGTGCCTGGAGGTGGCCTCCAGCCGCTACCCCACCACCGCCTGGAACGTCCCCTGGATCCACTCCGCCTTCGAGAACGCCGCCGCCACCATCTCCGGCGTGGAGGCGGCCTACAAGGCCCTCTCCCGCAAGGGAAAGATAGAAAAGAGGATCAGGTTCGTGGTCTTCGCCGGCGATGGGGGCACCTACGATATCGGCCTCCAGGCCCTATCGGGGGCCCTGGAGCGGGGCCACGATTTCCTCTACGTGGTCCTCAACAACGAGGCCTACATGAACACCGGGGTGCAGCGTTCCTCCGCCACCCCCCGGTGCGCCCACGCCACCACCTCCCCCGCCGGCTCGGTCATCCCCGGGAAGCCCCAGGACCGCAAGGACCTCACCGAGATCGTGGTGGGCCATCACGTTCCCTACGCGGCCCAGGCGTCGGTATCGCACCTGATCGATCTCGCCAACAAGGTGGAGCGGGCCATGCGGTTCGAGGGCCCCAAGTTCCTCAACGTCTACTCCACCTGCCCCCTGGGATGGCGCACCCCCTGGGATAGCGCCATCGAGGTGGCCAAACTGGCGGTGGAGACCCGCTACTGGCCCCTCTACGAGGTGGTGGAGGGGGTCTACAGGATCACCTACAAGCCGAAGGAGAAGCGCCCCATCGAGGAGTGGCTCAAGCCCCAGGGGAGGTTCCGGCACCT
>DQVA01000288.1 GCA_015661965.1 Candidatus Bipolaricaulota bacterium | reverse complement strand
TCCCGCACCCCTTGTGGGGTGACCAGCTTCGCTCCTGCGATCACAAGTTCATCCATTTCCGAAGGAGGATATAGACGTTGCCGCATGTCGTCCAACCGCACTGGCAAGGGCTGATCTGCTCTGAGAAGCCCGGGCATGCCTCTCTTTCTTTTTGAGAGGGCACATGAACAAACTACCCACGCTATTTGACACCGAATTCGTGGCGCGGCCAAGTCCACTCGGAGAGATCCGAGTCCTTCCCCCTCCATCAGGATGGACTTGTACCTCCCCTGGAACAGGTGACCGGACCTTTCGTGTCTGCGGTTGAAGGACTGAAGGTAACCCCGCTCCCAGGCCGACGGGTTGGCAGCCGGACAACCGTGGATTTCCCGCCCCAGCCGGTCCGGTGATCCCTACCACCCCCCATGCCCCCCGCCTTCGCCTGCCTCTCCGCCGCTGGGGAGGCCGGTTGACCTTCCTACCGAGGGGCGCTCCGCGCCTCCAGATGTAGGTTCGCTTGATGGAGGAAGGCCTCCAGGCGAGTGCGCAGGTGGGTTTGCTCCTGCCCGTCGAAGGTCAGGTTGAGCCAAGGGATTCCCCAGTCCTGCTTCACCCGGCGGGACACCGCGGCCACCATCGTCCCGGGCATACAGCTGAAGGGCATCACATTCACGATCCCATCGAAGCCCTTGCCCGCGTAATCGATGGCTTTGCCCACGGTGAGTACCGGTTCCCCCCGGTACGCTTCTGAGATGTAGGGCTCGGCGTGGGCTACCACCTGCTCGGTGGGGGGCTCCTCCCGCTCCCAGTGGGGTAGCACCCCCAAGAACGCTTCTCCCAGGCGATGTTCGTCCCCCCGCAGCACCCACCGTTCCAGCTTCGTCTTGAAGAAAGACAGGTAATCCCGCCGCAGCCGTGCGTCCCCCTGCCTCTTGAACAGCGTGTAGGCGAGCCACTCCCCGGTGGGGGCGGTCCTCACCTCCGCCCCCAGCTCCTCCAGCAGCCTTACCAGGTTTGCATTGCTGAAGGGGTTGGCCCGCACGTAGATCTCCCCCACAATCCCGATCAGTGGCTTTCGGGCAGGCTTTCGGGGCACGGCCTGGAGTTTACCCACCAGCTCCGGCAAGGCGGCGAGCAGCTTCCGTCGGCCGCCCGTGATCAACGCCTGCTGGAGGCCGGCCAGGGCTTCCTGGTAGGCCCGGTCGGCGTCACCCGGCTCGAGCTCATAGGGCCGCACCCGCCATAGGAGCTTCTGCAAGAGGTCCACCGCGGCAATGGCCTGCCAGGCGGTGCGGCGGAACTCTGTCCCCAGATCGCGGATGGTGTAACCCCCATAGGCTTCCAGGGCGATGAAGTCCACCTCATAACCCAGTCGCCGGAGGATCATCTTCTGGGCGGCGAAGTAGTGGCAGAACCGGCAGGGGCCGGTGCTGGTGGCCATAAACAGGCACGCGTTTTCCGGGCGAAAGTTCTCTCTTCGCACCAGTTTAAGGAAATCGCCGGTGGTGATAATAAAAGGCAAACACTCCCCCCCGGTAGCGTACTTCCTCCCCAGGGCCAGGGATTCCTCGTCCGGTGGGGGTAGGGTCTGGGCTTGGTAGCCGAAGTGCTGTAGGGCCGCCTGTAGGGCGTAGTTGTGATCGCACATGTAAGGGAGGTAGATGATCTTCCCCCGGTCGAATGCCTGGTGGGGCTGGGGCAGGGGCCGGGGAGGTTGGGGCCGGTTTTTTTCCCTCAGCATGCCTATTGAGTCCAGGTAAGCCTCCAGGCGGGTCACCACCCCGGCATCGGCGGAGTGCTCATCTAGCTCCAGCGTGAGGAAGGGTTTTCCAGCCAATGCCTCCCGCACGTAGTGGTTGATGAAGGAATCGGGACCGCAGCTGAAATGGGTGAGGTAGATGGCCCACAGATTGGGGGTACGGCGCACGATCTCCGCCGTGGCCAGGATCCGCTTCCCAGCGTGCCACTGCATGAATGGATAGCGGGGGTCCACCGGCTCCCCCTCCCAAGGCAACAGATCCAGCGGGATGGGCAACACCCCCAGCCGGAGGAGCTTTTCCGGCACCCTGAGGTTGAGGCCCCCGTCACAGCCGTTGTACAGCCTAGACAAGATGACTATGCCTAGCTCCCCTTGGGCCACCAGGTCCAATGCCTCCTCCCCCAAGGCAAGCAGTTTTTCTCTTACTTTTCCGGCAAGGGTTTGAGCAGCAACCAGGGCAGTGCGCCCCTTTCCTCCCAGCTTCCGGGCTAGCCTCAGCAGTTCCCCTTCCGCCAGCTGGGGCCGGTAGAAGTGCAGGGGATCGGTGATCACCTTGATGTCGCCAAAATCGAAGCTGGCCCGCAGGATGTAGGGCTGAGCTTGCACCAGCGGACAGTTGTAGTTGGTCTTGGTGCGGGTGTGGGGGTGGGCCGCATCCACCAGGGCAGGCAGGAACAGCACGTCTACTCCCGCCTCCACTAGTGCTTGCACGTGCCCCTGCACCACCTTGGCCGGGAGACAGGCGGTGGAGGGGGCCAGTTCCAGCGAGGTCCGCACCAGTTCGGCGGTGGTAGCCGGGGACAGCACCACCTCCCAGCCCAGCTCGCGCAGGAAGGCGAGGAAGAATGGGAACAGCTCCCAGGTGAGCAATGCCCGGGGCACCCCCACCCGCCCCTTCGCCTTCCCTCCCGGCGGGTAGGAGAGGAGCCCGGTCAGGGAGTCCTGCTCCCCTTCCGGATCCAACACCAGCCCATTTCTGCGCTGGAAAAGGTTTGGGAGCCGGGCCTCCCCGGATAGCCGGGTCTCGTAGCGGTCACAGCGGGCCCCGTAAAAGAGTGGGGCCTCACCAGGAAACTCCACCCGGGTGATGCGACACACGTTGGGACAACCCTGGCAGGTGAAGGTTTTCTGCTGCCAGCTCCCTTCAGCTATTTGAAAGCCCTTGAATTTGGTCATAGGAGCTCCTTGGCAAGTAACGCTACCCCCCAGGCCCCGGTGACCTCAAAATGCGGCGCCACCCGGAGCGGGCGGCCCAGCAGGCTTTCAAAGGCGGCCACCACTGCTCGGTTTCCGGCCACCCCACCCTGAAACAGGATCCTGTGGCCGATTGGCCGATCCCCCACCACCCGGTTTAGGTAATTGATGGCGATGGAGTAAGCCAGCCCTGCGGCCAGGTCCTCCTTGCTTGCCCCCCGCTGTTGGTGGTGGATGAGGTCCGATTCCATGAACACGGTGCAGCGCTCCCCCAGCCGCACCGGCCGGCCAGAGGCCAGAGCCAGCTCCACCAGTCTGTTCAGCGAGGTGCCCAGGCGGGCTGCCTGTTCCTCCAGAAAGGAGCCGGTGCCGGCGGCGCAGGCCTTGTTCAGGGTGAAGTCCACCACCACCCCGTCTTCCAGCCGGATGTACTTGGAGTCTTGCCCTCCGATTTCAAACACCGTGTCCACCTGGGGATCCACTGCCCGGGCGGCCCGGGCTTGGGCGGTGATCTCATTCTTCACCACATCTGCCCCCACGAACCGAGCCACCAGCTCTCGCCCGGAG
>DQVA01000276.1 GCA_015661965.1 Candidatus Bipolaricaulota bacterium | reverse complement strand
TGCCCGGGCAGGGGCTCAAATGGGGGCACTCCCTCGGTGTCCAGCTCAGCGAGCTTTTGGAAGTAATCCAAAATGCGGGTGAGATCCTCCTTGAGGGCCTCCCGCTCCGCCGGGGACAGCTTGAGTCCCGCCAGCTTTTCGATCCGGGCCATGGTCCGATCGTCGATCACCTTCACACCCCCAACAGCTCCAGTTCTTCCCCGAACTTGCGCTCCACCTCACGCCGGAGCCGCCCCGGCACCCCCTTTTCCACAAGCCGCCTGGCCTCGGTCCGGGCCCGTTCCAGTAGCCCCACGTCCCGCACCAGGTTCGCCGCCCGTAGCCGGGAGACAAACCCGTGTTGGGCCGTCCCCAAGAGATCCCCGGGGCCCCGGATCTGCAGATCCGCCTCCGCGATCTTAAACCCATCGGTAAGGTCGCGAAAGGCGGAAAGCCGCCGACGGGCTTCCTCGGTCTTGGGGTCGGCGATGGCATAGCACACGGCTTCCTGCCCACCCCGGCCGATCCGCCCCCGCAGCTGATGTAGCTGCGCCAAGCCGAACCGGTCGGCGTGCTCGATGACCAGAAAGGAAGCGTCCGGCACATCCAGCCCCACCTCCACCACGGTGGTGGTCACCAGCACCCGGATCTCCCCCGCCCGGAAGGCAGCCATGGCCGCCCGCTTCCCCTCAGGGGGCATGCGGCCGTGCAGCAGACCCACCCCCACCCCGGGGAACCGGCGGGAGAGCTCTTGTAGGGCTTGGGTAGCCGCCCGCAGGTCCAGCTCCTCCGATTCCTCCACCAACGGGAACACCACGTAGCCCTTCCCCCCCTGGGCAAGCAGCCCCTCCACTTCCCGGTACACCACCTCCCGCCGGGACTCGGACACCCAGATGGTGCGTACCCGCTCCCGGGGGACCGGCATCTCCTCCAGCACCGACACCGCGAACTCCCCGTACAAGGTGAGCACCACGGTGCGGGGGATGGGGGTGGCGGACATGACCAGGATGTTGGTGCCCTGGCCCTTTCTCTCCAGGGCGGCTCGCTGGATGACCCCAAACCGGTGCTGTTCGTCTACCACCGCCAAGGCCAGGTCGTGGAACTCCACATCCTCCTGGATCAGTGCATGGGTGCCCACCACCACGTCCACCTCCCCGGCGGTGAGGGCGGTGAGGATGCGGCCCCGTTCCTTGGCCCCGATCCCCCCCACCAGCAGCTCCACCCGCAGGGGGAGGTCCCGGAACAGGTCCTGGAGCACCAGGAAATGCTGCTCGGCCAGGATCTCGGTGGGGGCCATGACCGCGGCCTGGACCCCGGCCGAGGCGGTCATCACGCACGCCCCCGCGGCCACCACCGTCTTCCCCGCGCCCACGTCCCCTTGCAGGAGGCGCAGCATGGGGTAAGGGGCCTTGAGGTCCTCCTCGATTGCCGTCAGGGCTCGACGTTGGGAGGCGGTCAGGGAGAAGGGGAGCCCGGCCAGGAACCGCGCCAGCAGGGCCGGATCCGGGCGCAAGGCGCGGCCATGGGCCTCCTCCTTCCGCCGTAGGGCGAGGCCCACTTGCAGCAGGAACAGTTCCTCGAAGGCGAGGGCCTGCCGGGCCCGCTCGAAATCGGCCGGGCTGGAAGGGGAATGGATGCGGCGGATGGCCTCCCGCCGGGGGAGCAGGCCCAGCCTGCGGCGCACCCCCTCAGGGAGCACCGCCGGGATCACTGCCGCGTAGCGGCGCAAGGCCCTGTGGATCAACCACCTGAGGCTGGCCTGGGTAAGCCCCTCCGTCACAGGGTAGATGGGCACCCAGCGGCCGGTGTGGAAGCCCGCCCCGGCCGGCTCCCACACCGGGTTGTCCAGCTGCAGGGTCCCATAGCGGCGCTGCACCTTCCCGAAGAACGCGTACTTTTCCCCCTGCCGGAGTTCGTCCCACAGCCAGGGTTGGTTGAACCACACCGCGAACAAAAACCCCGTGCCGTCGTCCACCGCCGCTTTGATGAGCTCCAGCTGGGGCCGCACCTTGACCCGGGACTTGGCCCGCACCGTGCCCACCACCGTGACCGACTCCCCATCAGTCAGGTCCTTGATCGCCTTCCGTCGGGTACGGTCCTCCAGGCGGCGGGGGAAGTAGGTGAGAAGGTCCTCGATGGTGTTTATGTCCAATTTTCTAAGGAGGGGGGCTCGTTTTTTCCCGACCCCGGGGGCCTCCTCCACCGGGCGGAGGAGGTCCTCCGGCCGGGGCTGCTCCTGAGCCAAACAGG
>DQVA01000305.1 GCA_015661965.1 Candidatus Bipolaricaulota bacterium | reverse complement strand
GGCTGAGAAGGGGGGAAGGCCGCCCTCCCAGGTGGCCTTCCTTGCCATACCCAAAGTTTGACACCGCAAGGTAGAGATTTACTTTGGAAACAGGATTTTTGGGGCTATCGGGCGGACGTATCCACTACGCCCTCCACCGCCCGGGAAGGTGGGGCCACGCCGCCGCCCGGAACGCCTGGTCCGCATACCCGGAAAGCTCCGTGCGCACAAGATAGGGCTTGCCCCGCACCTCGAGGTGCACCGCCACCACGATCCGCCTCAGGTCCGGGCGCCCCTCCCGGGGAGCGAAAGCTACATCGGACCCGAAGCCCCGCTCGGCCACGTACTTCGAGAGGAACTCCCCACCCACAAAAACGGAACCAGAAAGGGGGGAACGCTTCCGGACAAGACCCGCGAGCAGATCCTAAAGCGATCCTTGGAACGGCGGAGCTGAAAAGGCGGACCAAGGGTGGTGGATGTCCTCGGGGCCCGAGGCGCTGGGGGAGCTGGCTAAAAGGAGGCTGCCTGGCCTCGCGGAGATACGGTCGGGAAGCTGCCATGCTGCCCACACACAAAAGACACTATACCCACCCTCCCGTGGACCCCGAAATAGGAGATTCGCCGTCGGTATTGACACGAACATGCGGGAGTGCTAGAGTTAGGTAACGTTACCGGTAACGCTACCGGTAACGTTGTGAGATGAGCCGGGTGACGATGCGGGACGTGGCGCGGGCGGCCGGGGTGTCGGTCAACACCGTCTCCCGAGCCCTTGCGGGGAAGCCCGATGTGAGCCCCAGCACCCGGGCCAAGGTACTCGCAGTGGCCAAGCAGCTCGGTTACCGCCCCAACAAGCTGGCCCGCGGCCTCCGATCCAATAGGACCGCCACCATTGGCGTGATCGTCACCGACATCGCCAACCCCTACTTCGGCGCGTTGGTGAAAGGGGTGAAGGAGGCCGCCCATCGACATGGGTACAGCATCGTTCTGCAGGATACTGATGAGGATTACGCCAAGGAGGAAGAAGCGATCCAGGTCATACTGGCTGAGCAGGTGGACGGTCTGCTCATCACCCCGGTTCAGACCGGTATCGACACCATCTTATCCTTGAAAGAGGCGGAGGTGCCCTTTGTCCTCCTGGGACGGCGGTTTGAGGACCTGGAAACCAATTACGTGGTTACCGACGACGAACGGGGCGGGTACCTGGCTACCGAACACCTCATCGAGCTGGGGCACACCGCCATTGCTTTGATCAACGGGCCCCCCCATATCTCCAGCGCTAAGGAGCGCCGACGAGGCTATCAGGGGGCGCTCCTAAAGCGCGGGATAGAACCAGATGACAGGCTGATCCGGTCAGGGGCGATAACCGCCGCAGACGGCTACCGGGAGGCCACCGCTCTGCTGCGTTCCACAAGGCGCTTCACAGCCCTTTTCTGTTACTCGGACTTGGTCGCCTTCGGCGCCATGGCCGCCATCAGGGAGGCGGGGTTGCACATCCCCAAGGACGTGGCGGTGGTGGGTTATGACGACGTGGAGCTGGCGAGCTATCTGGATGTGCCATTGACCAGCGTTCGCATCCCCAAAAAGGAACTCGGTGCCACGGCAGTGGAGATGTTGCTGGGATTGCTTGCCGGAGGGCACCAGCAGGCCGGCCCTCAGGGCATTGAGCTGCCCGTACAACTCTTCGTGAGGGAATCAACCCAAGGCTGAAAGGGGGTGGTGTGGAGGAGCGATGCAGTAGCATTGGATCTGTGAGTATCAGCAGGGCGTGCCTAACAGGCAAGGAGGTGTAAGAAAAATGAGGAAAATCGTTACAGCGGTAGTCGTGGTGCTGTCCCTTGGTGGGCTGGTTTGGGCCCAGGGTTCCCTCTCCGGGGAGCTGGAGATCTTCTCCTGGTGGGCCGGGGATGAAGGGGTTGCCTTGCAAGCCCTGATCGACCTCTACGAGAGCCTCTACCCGGGCGTTCAGGTGATCAACGCCACCGTGGCCGGTGGGGCCGGGATCAACGCCAAGGCCGTGCTCAAGACCCGGATGTTGGGCGGCAATCCTCCCGACAGCTTCCAGGTGCACGCGGGGCAGGAATTGATCGGGACGTGGGTCATCGCCCACCGGATGGAGGACCTCACGTGGCTGTTCCAACAGGAAGGTTGGCTCGATGCCTTCCCCTCCGGGCTGATCGACCTCATCAGCACCGAGGAGGGTATTTGGTCCGTACCTCTCAATATCCATCGCTCCAACGTGCTGTGGTACATCCCGGAGAACCTGGAGAAGTGGGGAGTCCAAGTGCCCGCTACTTGGGAGGAGTTCCTCCAGATCGCCCCCGTGCTCCAGGAGAAGGGCGTCATCCCTCTGGCCTTGGGCCGCAACTGGACCGCTTCCCACCTGTGGGAGAGTGTAGCCCTCTCAGTTCTAGGTCCAGATGGTTGGGAGGCGCTTTGGAAGGGGGAGCTGTCATTCACCGACCCCAAGGTAATCGAGGTCTGGGACCTGTTCGGCCGCATCCTGGAGTACACTAACGAGGATGCCCCCTCCCTGTCCTGGCAGCAGGCGGTGGACATGGTGGTCAACGGGACCGCGGCCTTCAACGTAATGGGGGACTGGGCCGCTGGTTATATGTTCGCCACGTTGGGGTTAGAGCCCGGCGTGGACTTCGGCTGGACCCCGTCCCCGGGTACCGCCGGCATCTTCATGATGCTGTCCGATTCCTTTGGCCTCCCGGTCGGTGCCCCCCATCGCGACAACGCCATCGCTTGGCTCAAAGTGGTGGGCTCCAGGGAAGGGCAGGACACGTTCAACCCCCTCAAAGGGTCCATCGCCGCCCGGGTGGACAGCGACCTCACCAAGTACAACACCTACCTCCAGTCCGCCGCGGCTGACTGGCGCAGCAACACCATCGTGGGGAGCCTGGTCCACGGGGTAGTCGCCAACGAGCGGTTCATGGACGGGTTCGCCACCGTGATGGAGATCTTCCTCGCCGGGCGCAACAGCCAGCAGGCGGCCATGGCAGCCGAGGCCATCGCCATCCAGTCGGGCATCGCCAAGTAAGCCAAGCTGGGCAACAGGTGGGCGCCCACGGGGAGGGCCGTGGGCGCCCACTTCCTAAAAAAGAGGTGGTGTCCGGTGAAAAACCGCCGTGACCGGCTGATCGCTGTCCTGGTCATCACGCCCTCGGTGATCCTGCTGGGGATTTTCGTGTACTGGTTCATCTGGCGGACGTTTTATATCTCGATGACCGACTGGGGCAAGGAGGCCCCACTGGCGGTCCGCCCGGTCATCCGCTTCGTGGGGCTTCAGAATTACAAGGAGTTGTTTAGCGGGATTTTGAACGGCCGGTTCAGACAGGATTTGGTCAACACGTTCTTCTTCACCGTCCTGTTCGTCAGCGGTTCCCTGGGCTTGGGATTGCTGCTTGCCATCCTCCTGGACCGAGAGCCGAGGGGGGAAGGGTTCTTCCGGACATTGTTCCTGTTCCCGATGTCACTCTCCTTCATCATCACCGGGACCATCTGGCGGTGGCTGCTCGCCCCCAGGGGCGGGATCAATGTGCTTCCCAAATTGTTCGGCCTGCCCCCGTTCAAGTTCGAGTGGACCAGCAGCCGCACCCAGATTTTCTCTTTTAACTGGCAGGATCTACCGAGACTTACTGCGCTAGTGGTGGCAGCGGTGCTAGCCTACCTCACATGGCGGGCTGTGAGGAAGGGACGCCCCCAGCGGGCCATCGTCCCTGGATTGTGCACAGCGGGGGTGGTGGCCTGGTACGTATGGGGGAGCCAATTGGTCCCCCCGGCCCTCCCTTACCCGGAGATCCACGGGTTCAATCTGGCCATCGTAGGCATCATCATCGCGGCGATCTGGCAGTTTTCCGGCTATACCATGGCCCTTTACCTGGCGGGACTGCGGGGCATCCCCACCGAGGTGCGGGAGGCGGCGCGGATCGATGGCTGCAACGAGCTCCAGCTGTATAGGCGGGTGGCGCTCCCGATGCTTAAGCCCATCACCTTGAGCGCGGTGATCATCCTGGGGCACATATCTCTGAAAACCTTTGACTTGGTGTTCGCCATGACTGGGCCGGATCACGCCAGCACCGATATGCCCAGCGTGCTCATGTTCGTGAAAACGTTCCGCGGCAACCAGTTCGCCGAGGGCGCTGGGATCGCTGTGGTGCTGTTCATCCTCGTGGCCATGGTGGTCATCCCCTACTTGGCGTGGTCACTGCGGGAAAGGTCGTCGCTATGAGGAAGAAGGTTCCGCTAGCGAGGAGTTGGCTGTATATGGCACTGATAGCCGTTTCGCTAGTGTACCTGGTCCCGGTATACATGACGGTGATCACGGCGCTCAAACAGCCCGCGGAGATAAACCTGGAGACGGCATGGGCCTTCCCCTCTACCCCTTACTGGGGCAGCTTTGTGGACGCCTTCAATCGCATGTTCCCTAACCTGAGGAACAGTTTGATCCTCACCGTCACCGGGACGGTGCTTTCCGCTCTGCTGGGATCGCTCAACGGGTACGTCCTCTCCAAGTGGCGATTTCGAGGCTCGGATGTGGTGTTCACCCTGATGCTGTTCGGCATGTTCATCCCTTATCAGATCGTCCTCATCCCTCTGTTCCAAATGCTGAGGCGCTTCCATCTGTACGGGGGACTGCCCGGACTCATCCTTGCTCATGTGGTGTACGGGATCCCCATCACTACGCTAATCTTCCGCAACTTCTATGCCCAGATTCCCACCGAGATGGTGGAGTCGGCCGCCATCGATGGGGCCGGTTTCTTCGGCATCTACACCCGCATCATATTTCCCTTGTCTTGGCTCGGGTTTGTGGTGGTGGTGATCTGGCAATTCACCCAGATCTGGAACGACTTCCTGTTTGGGGTAACCTTGACCAAGCACGAGTGGCAACCGATTACCGTGGCCCTCGCTTATTTGGCAGGGGGACAGGCGGTGAAATGGAACCTGCCAATGGCCGGCTCCATGCTGGCCGCTTTCCCTACGCTCCTCGTCTACATCTTCTTCGGGCGCTACTTCATCCGGGGGCTCCTGGC
>DQVA01000146.1 GCA_015661965.1 Candidatus Bipolaricaulota bacterium | reverse complement strand
CGAGGAGCCGGGCGAAGGCGGTGCCCCAACTCCCCGCCCCGATCACCGCCGCCCGCATGGGCCTAGGGGCTCCCGGCCGGCTGGGCCGCCTGAGATCGGATCCACTCCAGGGCCGCGGCGATGTCCGGATCCTCCTCCCCGGTGTCCTCCCCCACCTCCACCGGGATGTCTGGGGTCAGCCCCGCCTCTTGCACCGGGTGCCCCAGGGGGGTGAAGTATTCGCCGGTGGTGAGCTTGATGGCCGAGCCGTCCGGGAGGCGCATCACGAACTCCTGGATCAGGCCCTTGCCGAACGTGTTGCGGCCCACCAACACCCCTACTCCGTGGTCCTGGATCGCCCCGGCCACGATCTCAGAGGCGGACGCCGTCCCTTCGTTCACCAGCACCGCCAGCGGGAGGTTGGGGAACCCATTTCCCCGCGAGGGATAGTCTCGGGTGCCGAAGGAGGGGCCGGTGGTGCGCACGATGATCCCCTGGTCCACGAAGTAGCTGGCCACGTCCACCGCCGCCGACAGTAGCCCCCCCGGGTTGTACCTCAGATCCAGGATCACCCCCTGCAGCTCGTCCAAGGGGAACCCATACAGGGCTTGCCCCACCTCGGTAGCGGCTTGGAAGTCGAACCGGAGGATCCGGATATAGGCTACCCTCTCCTCCTCCCAGTACTCGGCCCGCACCGGATCCACGTGGATACGCGCCCGTACGATGGTGATCTCCTCCACGGTCCCGTCGGGGTGTTGCACGGTGAGGGTGACCGGTGTCCCCTCCGGGCCCCGGATGGCCATAGACGCCTCCTCCAAGGTCCATCCTTCCGTGGACTGGCCGTCCACCTCCATGATCCAATCCCCGGGTTGGATGCCGGCCTCCTCGGCTGGGGTATCGGGAAGCGGGGACACCACCGTGATCTTGCCGTCCCGGATGGTGATCTCCATCCCCACCCCGGTGTACTCCCCCTCCAGGGACTCCTGCCAACGGGAATACTCCTCCGGGTCGTAGAAGGCCGAATAGGGGTCGCCCAGGGCGTCGATCATCCCCCGCAGAGCGCCGTGTAGGAGCTGGGCATCGGTAACCTGATCGGCCCGGTAGTAGTAGGTATGGATAAGCCGATAAACGTCCCCCAGGGGGGCGAACAGCTCCGCCGTCTGGTTGGCGGCCAGGGCGACGAGCCCTACCGCCGCCACGAGTAAAAGAAGGGCGCGCTTCACCTAAAACACCTCCCTAGCTGCCGCCGATGACCTTGACCACCCGCAAAAGCTCCGGGTCCACCGGCTTGGGGCACTCCGCCAGTGCCTGGGCCAGGGGCACCGCCTCCACCGCGGTCCCCCGCAGGCCGGTGAGCACGTCGTAGACACCCTCCAGGGCGAACTCCACCGCCTTCACCCCAAACCGGGTGGCCAACAGGCGGTCGAATGGGGTGGCAATTCCGCCCCGCTGCAGGTAGGCGAGCACGGTCACCCGTGGGGTGAGGGGCAGCTTCCTCTTTCTCAGTTCCTCGGCCAGCCAGTAGCTCACCCCGCCCAGCTGCACGTGTCCGAAGGCGTCCACCTCCCCGCTCGCCACCTGCTTCCCCCCCAGCTCCCGGGGACGGGCCCCTTCGGCCACCACCACGATGGAAAACCTCTTGTTCTGCTCAAGGCGGCGCCGGATCACCTGTTCCACCTCGTCCACCGAGAACGAGCCCTCCGGCGGGCCCTCGGGGACGATGATCACATCCGCCCCGCCGGCCAGCCCCCCATAAACAGCTATCCAGCCGGAGTCTCGCCCCATCACTTCCACGATCAGCACCCGGTGATGGGCGTGGGCGGTGGTGTGGAGCTTGTCCAGGGCGTCGGTCACCGTGGCCAGGGCGGAGTGGAAGCCGATGGCGTAGTCCGTGCCGCCGATGTCGTTGTCGATGGTCTGGGGGATGCCCACCGTGCGTACACCGTGTTCCCCCAGACGATGTGCCACCCCCAGGGTGTCATCGCCGCCGATGGCAATCAGGGCATCGATCTTGTGCTTCTTCAGGTTAGCCTTTATCGCCTCCACCTTCTCGGTGGGCTCCCACACCGTCTCCCCATCCCGTTCTTTCTTCTCAAACGGGTTGGTGCGGGAGGTGCCCAGGATGGTCCCGCCGGTGTAAAGGATCCCGGACACGTCCTCGAGGGATAGAGGGCAAACGTGCCTGTCATCCCCTTCGATCGGTCCCTGCCAGCCGTCCCGGAACCCAATCACCTCCACCCCGACAGCGTAGGCCCGCCTGACGATGGCCCGCAGGGCCGCGTTGATCCCCGGGGAGTCGCCGCCACCCGTAAGCACGCCGATCCTCCTCACCTCAGGCATAAATAGACCTCCCTTCTGAGCCTACTTGCCGCAACATCTCCCTTGCCACCTGGGCTATCGCCCCCTGCACTTTCCTCCCCACCACCCGCGGGTCGAACAGCTTCTTGTCCGGGGACCAGCCGGCCCCGGACTCGAAGGTGATGGGATCGAAGCCAGTCCCCTCAGGCGGTAGGATGGCCGCCCGGTTCTCGAGGTAGAACGTGCAAGCGGTCTGCGCGTACACGTACTGGTAAGTGGTGTCCTTGTTCACCTTGCGGATCCCGGCCGCCACCAGGGCCCGCACCTGCTCCTCGGATAGGCCCGAAGCCCCATGCAGCACCAGCGGCACGGGATGTCCCGCCTCCCGCAAGCGTGCGGCTATCTCCCGAGCCAGGTCCACCCGCAACGTGAGCTCGCGACCTTTGGATACCCCGTGCTGGGTACCCACAGAGACCGCCAGAAGATCCGCTCCGGTTCTGGCCGCGAACTCTGTCGCCTCCTCCGGGTCGGTGTAGAACGCCTCGTCGGAGGCGATCTCGTCTTCCACCCCTTTGATCTTCCCCAGCTCCCCCTCCACCAGCACCCCGTAGGGCTGCGCCAGCTCCACCACCCTCTTGGTGGCGGCCACATTGTCCTCGAAGGGCAGGGCCGAGGCGTCGATCATCACTGACGAGCACAGGCCCTCCTTCAGGGCGGGCACGATGAAATCATCGATGTGGTCCGGGGTGATGTGGTCGAGGTTGACGAACACCCCGATCTCGGCCTCGGCGGCCAGGGCGCGTACGTAGCCCACCAGCGCCCGCAAGCCCGGCAGGGGCTCTCCCCCTCCCGCGAACTTAGCCGCTCCCAGGGAGATCTGTAAAAGCAGGTCGCTTTTCGCCTCGGAATAGGCGGCAAGAAGGCCGATGAGCACGTTTGGCTCGGCGAAGTTGTTGGCTACCAGGGCGAACCCCTCTTCCTGGGCCCGCTGGTACACCCGCTTTAGCTCCTCCCCTCCCAGGTACGGCATATTCACCTCCTAAACGGCCGTGCGCAGGTGCTCGGCCGCGGCTTCCGGGGACATGGGGTTGATGAACATCCCCGTCCCCCACTCGAACCCCGCCAGCTGGGTGAGGCGGGGAATAATCTCCAGATGCCAATGGTACCAGTCTTCGATCCCAGGCCAATCCCCTCCGCACGGGGCGGTGTGGAGGACGAAGTTGTAGGGCACGTCCCCCAGCAGGGAACTCAGGCGGGAAAGCGCCCCTTGCAGCGCCCGGGCGAAGGAGGTGCGCCCCTCCCCGGAGAGCTCCACGAACCGATGGGAGTGGGCCCGGGGCAGCACCAAGAGCTCGAACGGGAAGCGGGCATCGTAGGGTGATAGGATCAGGAAATGGCCGCCTTCCTCCACCACCCTTTCCCCGGCGGCGAGCTCCTCTTCCACAAGCTGGCAGATGAGACAGCGGCCGTGGGCAGCGAAGTGGCGCCGGGCGGCGGAAAGGCGTCCCTGCGCCTCCGGGGGAAGGACCGGGGTAGCGATGATCTGGGTGTGGGGGTGGGCCAAAGAGGCCCCGCCCCCCTTGCCGTGGTTCTTGAATAGCTGCACGTACTGGAACCGCCCGGCGGAACGGAGGGCCCCAAGGCGGGCGATGTACATGTCCACCACTCGCTCCACCTGCTCCAGGGGGAGCCGATCCAGGTCTCGGGAGTGATCCGGGGAGTCGATGATCACCTCGTGTGCCCCCAGACCGGTCGCCCTCCGGAAGGGCCCCTTCTTCCCCAGTTCCAGCTCCGGATAGTCGGCCAGGGCGGGGAACTTGTTGGGCACCACCCGCACCGCCCAGCCGGCGGGGCCGGGGGTGCGGGCGATCTCGGGCGGGGTTAGGTGTTCATTGCCTGGGCAGAACGGGCATTCATCCGCTGCGGTAGGGGACGGGGATTGGGCCCGGAAATCGGAGGGGCGCTTGCCCCGCTCCGGGGCCACGATCACCCACCGCCTGCGCAACGGCCCCCATCGTAGCTCCGGCACCGCTGCCCCCTATCCGGCCGTCCCGGCCCCCAGGAGGATCTGGACATCCGCCCGGGCCCGCAGCTCCTCGAGCCAGGCGCCCCAGATCTGGGACCGCACCTGATCTAGGAGCAGGGCGGCGATGTCGTCGTGGACCTCCTCCAGGGGTTTCACGGCTCCGGATTCATCCTGGAACTGATCCTGATGCTCCTGGTAGTAGGTCTGGATCTCCTCCTCGGTCACCGCGGCTTCGCCGGTGACTTGGTTGCGCAGGAGTTCGATCGTCAGTTGCTCACGGGCTTGCTCGGCGATCTGGGCCCGAAAATCCTCCAGGGTCCGGCCCTGCTGGCTCAGGAGCCGGGATAGATCTTCCAGGGACAGGGCGTTCTGCTGCAGGATCCTGGCCAGCACCTCTTCTACCTTGGCTTCCACTTGGGTAGCGTCCGGCTCTATGCCGCGGACCGCGGCCTCCTGCAGTTCCAACTTCCTCAGGACAAGCTGCTCCAGGATGTCCCGCTGGTAGCGTTGGATCAAGGCTTTGCCCTCTTCAGTGGTGAGCAGGGTCTGGGCGAACCGGGGGAACTGCTGGTAGAGGGTGAGGAGGATCGAATTGAGCCCCGTGGCCCGATCCAGCTCGGCGCGGGAGATCTCCTCCCCGTTGACGATGGCCACTGGTTCCTGGGCCAAGGCCGCCAGGCCCAGTCCCAAGGCCACAAGCACTAACCACACCTTTCGCACTTAAACCACCTCGGTTGTGGAATAGGGCATTCTCCAGCCCGGGGGAGGGGATGTCAATCAGTCGCAGCGGAGCCGGCTGCCCCGGCCCACCAGGGCTCTGGAAAGCTCCACCCCCGTAAGCTCTACCCCTTCGTCCACCACGCACTCGGAAATGGTGCTTCCCTCGATGGTGCAGGGCCCGATGATCACCGACCGTTCGACCCGGGAGTCCACCACCCGGGCGCCGGGATGGATCCAGGGCTTCCCACCGGTGAAGTGGAGGTTGGCGGCCACGTAGGCCTCCCGGCCACCGATATCGAACCACCCTTCCTTGAACACGAAGGCCCGGATCGTCTCCCGCGAAAGGAGCCAGGAGAGGAAGTACCCGGGGGCGTCCTTGCCCTGGTCGGCCTCGCCCAGGAACCTGCGCAGCAGGGGGAGCACCCGCCGGGGGAACAAGTAGCAGGCGGTACTGGCGAGGGACGAGCTTGGCTGGTCCGGCTTCTCCTGGAACTCCACCACCCGGTCTCCCTCTACCACCGCCACCCCGTACCGGCGGCGGGCCGCCGTCGGGCTACCCAGGTCATACAGGGCCACCAAGGTGTCCCCCTGAAATGCCCCCAGGAAGGCGGAGAGGTCGAAGAGCAGCAGGTTATCCCCCCCGATCACCAATAGATCCTCGTCCAGGCCCAATGTCTCGATTAGGTGAGCCAGGGCCCCGATGGAGCCCAGCTTCTCCTCCTCGGTACGGGTCTCCTCCACTACGAGCCGGAGCCGGTGGCCCCGGGCCTTCGCCCAGCCGGCGAAATCGGCGGCGAACCTCCTGTTGGTGGAGAGGAGGGGGGGTTCGGGCAGAGGATAGCGATCCATAATGTAGTCCAGGATGGGCTTTCCAGCCACGGGAAGAAGCGGTTTGGGACGGTCCAGGGTGATGGGCCACAGGCGGCGGGCATAGCCCCCGGCGAGGATGATCCCCTTCATAAGGCCTCCCGCACTAGGTCCGCTTGGCGGCGGAACTCGGTGAGCTGTGCCCGGATGCGGGCCTCCGCCTCTTCCACCGGGAGGTCCCTCGTCTCCCGCACGAACGAGAGGTAGCGTCCCTGCCATAGGGGCTCCAGTACCCTCAGGGCCTCGTCGGGGGAGTCGCGGTGGGCGAGCAGTGCCCGGTACAGCCCCTTGACCCACAGGGGAAGCGGGACCCCGAACTCCTCCAACGGGAGCCCAGCGAGCCTCTCCACCCCGGCCGCAAGTTCCCTCCCCAAAAAGGTGTCCCTCCCCGAGATGCGTGTCCGGACGAGCTTCCGGAAGCGGGCGAAAAGCATTTCCTCATTCACCGGCACCGGCGCCGGCACCACCGCGGGCAGGCTCCCCACCTGCTCCACTTCCTTGCTCCCCTCCACCGAGCGCACGTGATCCCGGAAATGATGGATCAGGGAGAACAGGGTGCCGGTCACTTGGTGGAACATAGGGACCAGCAGAGCTTCCGGGTCCGAGTACTGTTTGGTGGACTCGTGTTCCTTCACCCCCAGGGCCGCCTCCACCACTTTACCCCCGTGCACCGCCCCGGTCACGGTGATGAAGATGTCGATCCCGAATTTTTCCGGGAACAAAGGGCTGGAAAGGAGTTTCTCCGCGAGAAAACCGGACAGGGCGAACTCCCCCCCGATGGGCTGCCGCACCCCCAGGCCGAACAGCACGTTCACCAGTGGATAGACCACGTGGTTGGTGATCACCCCGTCGTGGGGATGCCTGAGGTACAGGGGCACCACCAGGTCCGCCCCGGCGAGGACGGGCCCGAGCAGGAGCTTCAACCATTGAGGCTGGATGCTGGTGAGATCGCCGTCCACCAGGGCAATCGCTCGGGCCCCCCGGGCCCGGGCTTCCTCCAGGATGGTCCGCACCCCCACCCCCTTCCCCGGGCCCCCTCGCTGCTCCAGCACCAGCTTTTCCAGTCGGGTGGCAGTGGCGCCAGCCACTTCCCGGGTGCCGTCGGTGGAGAACCCGTCCGACACCACGATCAACGTGTCATGGTCGGGAAAGAAGCGGGCGAGGCCTTCGTCCACGACCTGTAGCACCTTGACTACGGTGGTGGCACAGTTTTTCG
>DQVA01000108.1 GCA_015661965.1 Candidatus Bipolaricaulota bacterium | reverse complement strand
CAAAGTTCGTGTTCGTGACAGGGGGGGAATTGTCCGGGCTGGGGAAGGGGGTGATGGCCGCTTCCCTGGGCGCCCTCCTCCGCGCCCGGGGCCTCGCGGTCACCCTGCAGAAGATCGACCCCTATCTGAACGTAGACGCCGGCACCATGAACCCCTATGAGCACGGGGAGGTGTTCGTCACCCAGGACGGCTTGGAAACCGACCTGGATATCGGCCACTATGAGCGGTTCACCCACCAGGACCTCTCCAAGGTCAACTACCTCACCACCGGCCAGGTGTACTGGAACGTGATCCGGCGGGAACGCCAAGGCGGATATTTGGGGAACACCGTCCAGGTGGTGCCCCACGTCACCGACGAGATAAAACGGCTGGTGAGGCGGGCCCACCAGGCCACTGGGGCCGAAATCGTCATCGTGGAGGTGGGAGGGACGGTGGGCGACATCGAGGGGCTGCCCTATCTTGAGGCCCTCAGGCAGTTGCGGGATGAGCTCCCCCGACAGGACACGTGCTTCGTGCACCTCACCTACGTGCCGGTCCTGTCCACCACTGGCGAGCTGAAAACCAAGCCCACCCAGCACTCGGTGCGGGAACTGCGGGAGGCCGGTATCCAGCCGGATTTCTTGGTGGCCCGTTGCCCGGCCCCCCTCCCCCCGGGGCTGCGCCGGAAGATCGCCTTGTTCTGCGACGTGGCCCCGGAACACGTGATCGAAAACCGGGATCTTCCCTCCATCTATCAGGTGCCCCTGGCGCTACGGGAAGAGGGGTTGGACGAAAAGCTGTTAGCCCGCCTGGGGCTCTCCCCGGGAGGGGCGGACATGCGGGCTTGGCAGGAGTTCGTGGAGAGGCTCCGCTCCCCCAAGCGGCAGGTGACCATTGGGATCGTGGGCAAGTACGTGGAGCTGCACGACGCCTATCTCTCTATCCTGGAGGCGCTGACCCACGCCGGGGCCGCCTTGGGGGTGGAGGTGGCCGTACGCTGGATCCCCTCCCAGGAGGTGGAGGAGGACCAGCGGGCCCTGGCGGAGGTGGCGGGGATCCTGGTGCCGGGCGGGTTTGGGGAGCGGGGGATCGAGGGAAAGGTGCTGGCCGCCGGGTACGCCCGGCGCACTGGCCTCCCTTACTTCGGGATCTGCCTGGGCATGCAGGTGGCGGTGATCTCCTTCGCCCGGGAGGTGTTGGGGCTTTCCCGGGCTAACTCAACCGAGTTCGACCCCAGGACGCCCCACCCGGTGATCGATATCCTGCCCGAGCAGCAAGAGGTCCAGGACAAGGGGGGTACCATGCGCCTGGGGGCTTACCCCGCCGTCCTCGCCCCGGGAAGCCGGGCCCGGGCCCTGTACGGGGTCCCCGAGATCCAAGAACGGCACCGCCACCGCTACGAGTTCAATCCTCACTGGCTGGACCGGTATGAAGCCGCCGGGATGCTGGCTACCGGCAGGTCCCCGGACGGCCGGTTGGTAGAGATCGTGGAGATCCCGGACCATCCCTGGTACGTGGGCGTGCAGTTTCATCCCGAGTTCACCTCCCGCCCCTTGCGCCCCCACCCCTTGTTCCTGGGGTTCGTTCAGGCATGCTTATCCTGCTGCTCCTAGCGGCTTTTTGCGCCTTCCCTCAGGAGGTGGAGATCCATGCCCCCTGGCTCACGGTCTATGACCCCCAAGGCCGCCCCCGCTGGGAGATCTCCCTGGAGCGGCTTTACAAGACGGAGTCAGGCTGGGAGGGGGAGGGCGTGGAGGTGCGCCTGTATTGGGAGGGGGAACTTGAGTTCAGCCTGCGGGCGGAGAGGCTAACCGCGGACCGCCTGGGCCGGGTCTGGACCATAACGGGGGATATCTCCGGGGAGGCCGGAGGGCTGGCGCTGTCCTGCCGGGAAGCGGTGTGGAGCGACGGCCTCACCCTGACCGAGCTACTGCTTGCGGGAGCCGATCTGCGCCTTTCCACCGCCTCCGCCCACTGGGCGCAAGGGGAGGAGGTGCTGCTAACGGAGGTAGTGGCCGAAAGCCGGGGTTGGGAAGTCACTCTGGCCACGGCGACCTACCTACTGGATTCCGGAATCCTGGACGGAAAGGAAGCGGTTATCCGGGGCCACGGGTACGAAATCCGGGCCGCCGAGGCGCGGCTGTTCACCCGGGAGGGGGGGCTCCAGCTCCGGGAGGCACAGGTTGTCCCACACCCTTGAGGGCAGAGACCTGGTGAAGTGGTTCGGGAGGCAGCGGGCAGTGGACGGCCTGTCCCTTGCCTTCCGGGCCGGGGAGGTGACCGGGCTACTGGGGCCCAACGGCGCCGGGAAGACCACCACCTTCTATCTGCTCGTGGGCTTCTTGGCCCCCAACCGCGGCCGGGTCCTCCTGGACGGCCGGGACGTCACCGGCCTCCCCTTCTTCCGCCGGGCCCGGATGGGGATCCATTACCTCCCCCAGGAGCCGTCGGTGTTCCTCAAGACCACGGTGGAGGGGAACCTGCGGCTTGCGCTGGAGGGGCTGGGGGCCAGCTGGAACGGAGAAGTGGAGGGCCTTCTTGCCGAGCTAGGGCTGATGAAACTCCGTCGGCGGCCGGTGGCCCGGCTCTCCGCCGGGGAGCGGCGTAAGGTGGAGCTGGCCCGGGCCCTGGTGGCCAAACCCACTTTTTTGCTCCTGGACGAGCCCTTCTCCGGGGTGGACCCCCTCACGGTGGCGGAGCTCTCTCACCTGGCAAGGGAGCTAGCGGAAACGGGAATAGGGATCGCCATCTGCGATCACAACGTGCGGGATACCCTGAGGATCACAGATCGGGCGTTCATCATCCATGCGGGGAGGCTCCTCCTATCCGGCACCCCGGCGGAGATCGCCGCCGACGAACTGGTACGCCGGGCCTATCTGGGAGAGGCGTTCGAGCTCTAGATATAGCCGAACTGCAGGGCCACGATCATCCCCGCTCCCAGGAGGAACATGACCGCCCCGGAGACGAAATGCAGCTTCCCCAGCCGCGCCGAGCGCCACCTCTCCGCCCGGGCGGTGGTGGTGAAGCCCAAGTACACGCCCAGGGTGATCACCAGCAGGGGGAGGATGAAGATCAGGTTGTAAAACAGGAGGTATACGATCCCGGTGGCCCTGGTGGTGGTCTTGGAAAGCAGGGCGAGGATGGCAATGTATGGGCCGGAGGAACAGGGGAGGAGGAACAGGGAATCCAGCACCCCCACCACGAACGCCCCCGGCACCGATACCACTGAGGAGGTGAGCCGCTTCACGACCGGCCTCCACCTCTGGGGGACCTCGATGGTGAACCACTTGCCGTAGGCGAAATAGTCCTTCATGTTCCACAACCCAAGCAGGATGGCCAGGATGGACACCGACAGTATGAACGGGCGTTGCACCCCGGCGGCCTGAATAGCGGTGAAGATGCCGATCCCCATGAGGAAGTAGGAGATATAGATAGCAGCGATGAACGCAAGTCCTGCTTGCAGGATCTTCCCTTTCTTTCCGGCCACCAGGAGGGTGCCCAGGAGCAGCACCAGCACTGCGAACGT
>DQVA01000038.1 GCA_015661965.1 Candidatus Bipolaricaulota bacterium | reverse complement strand
TCTAAGGAGGGGGGCTCGTTTTTTCCCGACCCCGGGGGCCTCCTCCACCGGGCGGAGGAGGTCCTCCGGCCGGGGCTGCTCCTGAGCCAAACAGGCGAGCAGTTCCTCCAGCTTTTCCAAGGCGGCGGCCCGGGCCGCCGGAGACAGGGATGCATAGCCGGCCACCAGCTCGGCTCCCTGCGGCAGGTGCCGGGCCACGAACGCCTCCAGCCCCCCCACCACCGCCCGGTCTCGGAGGCCCTGGGCCCGTTCCAGTCCCAGTACCTTCCGCAGGAGCTCTACGCGACTTGCCAGGTCGTCTTCCGTTGCGGGCATTTTGGAATCCACCTATAATAAGCGCTCTCGCGAGGGAGCCAAGGAGGCAGGATTGATCCGACTTTACCCCGATCCCATATTGCGCCGCCGGGCGCGGGAGGTGAAGCCCGGCAGCCCGGCAGCCCGCGAGGCCGCCCAGCGGCTGCGGCAAGCCCTGTCCCAAGTTGAAGGCCTGGGCCTGGCCGCCAATCAGGTGGGGGCACTGGTGAGGGTGGTGCTGGCCCGGCTGGGGGCGCGGGAGTGGGTGCTGATAAACCCGGAGGTGGCTTGGCGTTCCCCGGAGCTGGAGACGGACTCCGAGGGCTGCCTTTCCCTGCCCGGGGTGGAGGCGGAGGTGGCCAGGCCGGCCCAGATCCGGGTGCGGGCGTTGTCCGAGGCAGGGGAGGAACTCCTGCTAGAACTGGAGGGCCTGGAGGCCAGACTCCTCCTGCACGAGATCGACCACCTGGACGGGGGGCTCTACATCGACCACCTGGCGGCGGCGGAGCGGCGCCGGGTGTTGCGGGAGTACCGGCGAGCCAGGGAACTGGCCGAGGAGGGTGTGCCTTCCCGGGAATGAGCCTGCGGGTTGCCTTCGCCGGCACGGGGGCATTTGCGGTTCCCAGCCTTCAGGCACTGGCCGCAACCGGTCGGCTGGTCCTGGTTATTACCCAGCCGGACCGCCCCGCCGGCCGGGGACTTAAGCCCACCCCGCCGCCGGTGAAGGAGGCGGCCCGGCGGCTGGGGCTCCCCCTGTTCCAGCCGCATTCGATCAACTCCCCAGAGGCTTTGGACCACCTGCGGGGGCTGGGGCTGGATCTGTTGGTGGTGGCCGCCTATGGCCAACTGCTGAAGCCGGAGGTGCTGAGCCTCCCCAGGCTGGGGTGTGTGAACGTGCACGCCTCCCTCCTTCCCAACTACCGAGGGGCGGCCCCGGTGGCCTGGGCCATCCTGAACGGGGAGCGGGTCACCGGGGTCACCACCTTCCTCATGGACGAGGGGATGGACACTGGCCCCATCCTGCTCCAGCGGGAGGTGGAGATCGGCCCGGACGAGACCCGGGGGGAGCTGGAGGCCCGGCTGGCCCAGGTGGGGGCGGAGCTCATCGAGGCCACGGTGGCGGGTTTAGCCGCCGGGACGATCGAACCCAAGCCCCAGCCCAAACAAGGCACCCTTGCCCCCCGGCTGAAGAAGGAGCAGGGGCGCATAGATTGGGACTGGCCGGCGGGGAAGGTGCACAACTGGGTGCGGGGGATGCACCCCTGGCCGGTCGCCTTCACCACCTTCCGGGGGCGGCACCTGAAGCTACACCGATCCCGGGTGGTGGGACCCCCTTCCCGGAACTCGCCGCCCGGGACCATCCTCCCACACAGGAGGGGGCTCATCGTGGCCTGTGGCGAGGGGGCGGTGGAGCTCCTGGAGGTGCAGCCGGAGGGGAAGCGCCGCATGTCGGGGCGGGACTTCCTAAACGGCTATCGTCCCCGATCGGGGGAGCGACTGGGCAGCTGACGTCCCTGCCAAACCTCAACGGTTCGGCAGCCGTCGCGCCATCTGGGTCCAAACACCATCCAGCCCTACGTGCACGAGGTGGGAGAGGTACACCCCTGTCAGGAGGGGGAGCAGAATTCGGGCGGGGAAGGCCTGCGGCAGGGGGGCTCCCAGCCAGAAGTGAAGCGGCAGGAGCACGAGCAGGGCGAGTCCGCCCAGGTAGAGGAGCCTGGTCAGCGGCCCCCAGAAAAGGGAGTGTGACAGGCCCCGATGCCGGAACAGCCGAGCGTAGGGGGCCCACAGGAGCCGCAGTGGCCCCCAGCGGCTGGCCGGGGCGGAACGGGCCAAGTCCAGATCCGGGGACAGGAGCAGCGCGGCGCAGGTGTAACTGAGGGCGAAGGCGGTGAGGTGGGGGCGGGGGAGGCCGATCAGGGCGCCGGCGGCCACCCAGCCGGGCAGGAGCGCCAGTTCCACGGTCAGGTGCACCTTGCCGGAGGGCATGTGGGACTGTAGCCGGGATCCGGCCGGGGGGCAACCTTGACCCGGGGGCG
>DQVA01000101.1 GCA_015661965.1 Candidatus Bipolaricaulota bacterium | reverse complement strand
CCCCTCCCGCAAATCCAGCTTCCATACGCCGCCATCTAGATCGGTGACGAGCACCACCCATGGGTCCAAGAGCAGGAAGCCCCCTATCCTCCTCCCCCGGATACGGGCCACCTCCACCGGCCCTCTTTCCTCCCAGCGCCACAGGCGCCCCGGCAGGCGTCCTCCCGAGGAGAGGTACAAGGCGCCCTCCGGATCGAAAGCAAAGAAGCCATCCCAGTAAAACCAGGCCGGCTGCCACTCTATCCGCACTGCAACCTCGGCCGTCCCGCTTGAGAAGAGCCGGAAGATGCCCCCCTCCCTGCAATCGGGATCCACCGAGCTGAAGTAAAGGACCGATTCCCCTCCTTCCACCTGCAGGGCCAGGTCCGCCACCGGGGTGGGATGCCGATACAGGACCCAGGCCGGCAAGGGCCCCCCAGGGGAGAAGTGGACTACCCAGATCGACCCTGAACCCGGCCGGGTGAGATAAAGCCGGGGATGTAGAGGATCGAAGGCGAAGCTTTGGATCCGGCCGGCGTAGCTCGTGTACTCGATCCACTCGTCCACCGCCACGGTGTGGCCGCAGCAGCGGGCCTCCACCCCCCGGATCTCCCCGGGCAAGGTGGCCGCGCTGGTGAACAGGAACGTGAGCTCCGGATACGGAGGACGCAAGCGCTCCCCGCCCCAGACCACCGTCCCCAGTGCCAGCAGCACCACTATGGCTGCCAGTCTCTTCATCTTGCCCCCTTTCCCGGAACTAGCCTAGCGCGCCGGGCGGGCCTCCGTCAACCCCACTCCATTGGCATTCCATGGGTTCTCCATAAAATCTCCATTCAAGGCGGGCAGCCTTGGGCCAGCCCGGTTGCGTGGAAAGGGGGAAGATGAGCAGGGGAAAGGTACGGCGGACCTTGATTGGGATTGTGTTGGCCTCATCTTTGGCGCTTGTTTCCACTGGGGTTGCGTACACACCGCCCTGTCAACAGGCGGACCGAGACCCCATTTCCCCTCCGCCCGACCTCAAGGTGGGCCCCCAGGTGGGCCAGATCGCCCCGGACTTCACCCTCCCCGTGCTGGGGGTGGCCGATGCGGTCACCCTGTCGGAAGTGCGCGGCTGTGTGGTCCTCCTGGAGTTCTGGGCCAGCTGGTGCACCTACTGCCGGGGGAGCTCCGCTTATCTGGAGCAGTTGGCTCTCCGGTATCACGACCAGGGGCTGGTGGTGCTGGGGGTGAGCCTCGATCGGCTGCCCGAGGCGGCCCGGGCGTTTGTGGCCGCGGTGGGCCTCAGCGAGGTGGTTCCACTGTGGGGCTCCTTTGAGGAAGCATTGGCGGTGGCCAGGGCATATCGGGTGGCCACCATCCCCCATGTATTCCTGATCGACCGGCGCGGGGTGATCCGCTATGCTGGGCATCCCGCTGGACTTGCGCCTGAGCTGATCGAGTACTGGCTGGCGGTGCGCTGAGCCCGGTTGACGGGCGATGAGGGCGTGGCTAACATGGCCACGCGGCCGGTGCGCCCGTAGCTCAGTCAGGATAGAGCAGCGGTTTCCTAAACCGCAGGCCGGAGGTTCGAGTCCTCCCGGGCGCACCAATTTTGCTGCCCAAGCTTGTATAAAGATCTATATACTAAAGGGTGGATATGTGGACCCTGTTTCCAGCCATCCTCATGGGTTGGTCCCTGGGGGCCAACGACGCGGCCAACGTGTTCGGCCTGGCAGTGGGCGTGCGGGCGGTGCGCTACCTGGTGGCTATCTCCCTCACCGCCGCCTTCGCCCTGCTGGGGGCGTACCTGGGCGGTGCCCAGGGGATGGCCACCTACAGCTCGGTGGCCGCCCAAAGCCTGGCCAGCTCGTTCTGCGTGGCGTTGGCCGCCGGATTGGCGGTGGCGGGGATGACCTGGCGCGGGCTGCCGGTGTCCACCACCCAGGCGGCAGTGGGGGCGATCATTGGCGTGGCCCTAGTGTCCGGCCGGCCGGTGCAGTGGGGTATATTGGGGAAGATCGTGATCTCTTGGGTGGCCTCCCCCCTGGGGGCGCTGGCCGTAGCTTATCTTGCCCATCGGTTCCTAAGCCCGCTTCTCGAAAGTCGCCTGGGTGGGGTGTTGCTGTACGACCGGATGGTGCGCTATGGCATCGTGGGGATCGGGATCTGGGGGGCGTACGCCCTGGGGGCGAACAACGTGGCCAACGTGACCGGGGTGTACGTGGGGGCGGGGCTCCTCTCCGTGCCCATGGCCACGCTCATCGGGGGAGGAAGCATCGCCCTGGGGGTGCTCACCTTCTCCCGACGGGTGATGGAGACGGTGGGGGAGCGGCTGGTGCCCCTGGGGCCGCTTCCGGCCCTATTGGCGGTGGCGGCCCAGGCCGCGTCCTTGCAGCTGTTCGCCGTCCTGGGGGTGCCGGTATCGGCCTCCCAGGCAGTGGTGGGGGCGGTGGTGGGGATCGGGCTGGTGAAGGGGGTGGAGACGGTGAACCGCAGGCAGCTTCTGGGGATCGCCCTGGGCTGGGCCCTGACCCCGACCCTGTCTGGCCTGGTGGGAGCCTTGCTGTGGCTGGTTCTGGGAAACCTCCTCCCCGGTTGATATAGCTCCTGGTCCTCCCTTAGAATCACGGGCCCGGAGGGGTGGGCGAGCGGTCTAAACCACCTGCCTGGAGAGCAGGTGCACCCCTAAAGGGTGCCGTGGGTTCGAATCCCACCCCCTCCGCCAGCTTCACGGCCGGCCCGGCGGCCGTGCTTGCTTTTGGCATCGCCCCGGCGTTGACTTTCCAGGGGGCGGCCTTAGACTGTTTTTGGGCCCGTGCAGGGTGGGGGGTTAGCGGTCCCCTGTATCCAAAACCCGCTACACGTGGAGCCCATGGGCCCTCCGAGAGGGCATGTAGGCGGAACCGGCCTGGGTGCGGAGGCGCTGACGGCCGAGCCCCCTGCGACGCACACCGGCGAACCCCGCCAGGCCCGGAAGGGAGCAACGGTAAGCCGGTCCCTGCGGGTGATAGGGGATCACTTGGCCCGAGCCGAAGCCCTGGGACACGCCCACCGAACCGCCCCCGACGGGGGCCCGCACGGGCCCAATTCCGAGGAGGTGGCCCGGGGAGGGGCCCTTCACCTTCTGGGGCTCCTCTCCGAGAAAAGCTCCCACGGCTCGATGGACTACGTGCTCGAACTTTTGAAGCTCGCGCGCAGGAAGGGTTGTGACCGGGTCTTTGTCCACCTCATTACCGACGGCCGCAGCACCCAACCGGGCAGCGCCCCGGCCCTCCTCCGCTCCTTCGGGGAGGGACTGGCCCGGATCGGGGTGGGCACCCTGGTGACCCTGGTGGGGCGGGGGTTGGCCCTGGACCGGGGAGGGGACTACCGGGGGAAGACACAGAAGGTCTATCGGGCCTTGGTCCACGGGGAGGGGATCCCGGTACCGTTGGATTGAGCCTAAACAAAACAGCCCACTTTCGCGGGCTGCAACTTTTATATACGACTCCCCGGAGGGGCTGTCAAGGCCCCGAAGTGCCTCAGAGGAAGTGTTACCCAAGGGGGTATCGATTCCTCACAATTTGGGTTACCAAGACTCAAGGGACGAACCGCTGACCCGGACGCCGCGCCGGGGCTTCATGCGGGGATTAGGCGTGTGAAAAGCCCCTGGCCCGGCGGGGTAAAATGTGGCGACAATTCTTCGGTACGTAGCGGGCATGGGTTCCCCGGGGAGGGGATATGAGGAAGACAGCGAGGTGGCTGAGGGATAGCTTCGTTTCCGGGCTGTTGGTGGTATTGCCGTTGGGATTGACCTTGTATGTGTTATGGCTCTTCTACCGCCTATTGCGGGCGTTTTTAGGGCCCGACACCCCCTTCGCCCAGGTCCTTACCCGCACCTTCGGCCGCTATATCCCCGGGACCGAGGTGGTGATCACCGTGCTGGCGGTCATCGGGATTGGTGCGGTGGCCAGGCACTGGCTGGGTCGGCGCATCCTGGCCTCCTTGGAGCGGTTGGTGCTGGCCCTGCCTGGGGTGCGGAAGCTATACTGGGCTACCCGCCAGCTCTCCTACGCCCTGCTCCGGCGGGAAATCACCCAGGGCAAGCTGCGGCGGTTGGTGCTGATGGAGTACCCACGGGAGGGCTACTACGTGATGGGGGTGCTGACAAACGACGAGATCCGCGCCTTCGGGGAGGTGTTCGACCGACCCTGCGTGTCGGTGTACGTGCCCACTGCCCCCAACCCCCTCTCCGGCTGGGTGTTCTTCGTGCCCAAGGAGCGGGTGATCCCGCTGGACCTCACGGTGGACGAGGGGCTGACATTGGTGCTTTCTGGGGGGGTAGTGGCACCGGAGGCCACCTCGCCGCATCATATGGACAAGGAGGAAGGCAGTGCCGATTCGTAAGGATAGCAAGGATCGATATGTGGAGGTTGAGCTCCGCCGGGGGGAGGAGCCTCTTTGGATGCGATGTGGGGCCTGTGGCGAGCTGGTGTTCCGCCGCCGGCTGCGGGAGAACAACTACATCTGCCCCCGCTGCGGGGCCTACTTCTTCCTCACCGCCCAGGAACGCATCGCCGCCCTCGTGGACCCCGACACATTTCAAGACCTCACCTTGCCCCTGGAGTCCGACGACCCGCTCAAGTTTTCCGATCGCAAGCCGTATGCGGATCGTCTGCGGGAAGCGCGGGAATCCACCGGGCTTTCCGACGCCGTGATGGTGGGTAAGGGCAAGATCGGGGACCACGAGGTTATCCTAGCGGTGATGGACTTCCGGTTCATCGGGGGGTCCATGGGGGTGGTGGTGGGAGAGCAGTTGGCCCATGCCATGGACGTGGCGGTGGAGGCCCGGGTTCCCTTCGTACTGGTGGTGGCCTCCGGTGGGGCCCGGGTCCAGGAGGGGGTGCTGTCGCTGCTGCAGATGGCCAAGACGGTTGCCGCCCGCGGGCGGCTGGCCCGGGCTGGGGTTCCCTACATCGCTGTGCTCACCTACCCCTCTACCGGTGGCGTGATGGCTTCCATCGCTTCCCTGGCGGACGTGACCCTGGCCGAGCAGGGGGCGCTGATCGGGTTTGCCGGTCCCCGGGTCATCCAGCAGACCACCGGGGAAAAGCTGCCCCCCGGGTTCCAGCGGGCCCGCTACGCCCTGGAGCATGGACTGGTGGATGGGGTGGTGCCCCGGGAGGGATTGCGGGAGGAGTTGATGCAGGTGCTCGATGTGTTGGCGGGGGTGCCCCATGGCGGATGAGCGCACCATCCGGGCCCTGGAGGAGAAGGTAGCCGAGCTCCGCCGCCTAGTGGAAGAGGAAGGGGTGGACCTACGGGAGGAGCTGGAGCTCCTGGAGGCGCGGCTTCAGAAGCTGCAGCGCGAGTATTACCGGAGCCTTTCGGACTGGGATCGGGTGCGATTGGCGCGGCATCCGGACCGCCCCCGGGGGTTGGAGCTGGTGCACCGGGTGTGTGAGGCCTTCTATGAGCTCCGAGGGGACAGGCAGGGAGGGGACGATCCGGCCCTTCGGGGGGGATTGGCCCGGTTTGCCGGCCGCCCGGTGGGGGTATTGTTTCACCACCGGGGGAGCACCTCGGAGGAACAGCGCGCCTGCCGCTCCGGGATGGCCCTTCCCTGTGGGTATCGCAAGGCGGTCCGCATCATGCGGGTGGCGGAGCGATTGCGCCTGCCGCTATTGACTTTCATCGACACCCCGGGGGCTTATCCCGGGGTGCGGGCCGAAGAGGAGAACATCGCCGGGGCGATCGCGGAATCCATCGCGGTGCTGCTGGAGCTTTCGGTGCCCACAGTGGCGGTCATTTTGGGGGAGGGGGGCTCCGGGGGGGCCATCGCCCTGGCCGCCGCCGACCGGGTGTTGATGCTGGAGAATGCCACCTACACGGTGATCTCCCCGGAGGGCGCTGCTGCCATCCTGTGGAAGGACGCCGCGGCCGCCCCTCAAGCCGCCCAGGCCTTGGCCCTGTCCGCCCCCCGGCTGAAGGAGCTGGGCGTAGCGGACGAGGTGATCCCCGAGCCCTTGGGTGGAGCCCACGTGGATCCGGAAGGAACCGCGCAGGCGGTGCGGGAGGCGGTGCTCCGGCACCTGGAGGAACTCCTCCAGCTGCCGCTGGACGAGCGGCTCAAGTTGCGCTACAGTCGCTATAGAAATGCGGGAAACCTTGGCACAAAGGCAAAGACAAAGTGATTCCTGCGCGGACTGCCAGGCCGGCTGTTCGTTCATCTTCCAGGGCCTCTCCCCCCAGGAATTCGCCGAGCTCGCGTCCCTGATGCGCCCCATGGACCTGGGCCCAGGGGAGGCGGTGTTCCACGAGGGTATGCCCGCATTCGGCCTGTATGTGTTGTGTCGCGGCAAGGTGAAACTGGCCAAGCACACCCGTGGAGGCCATTCCCAGATCTTGAAGCTCCTCGGCCCCGGGGAGGTCTTGGGGGAGAAGACCCTGTTCGATCAGGAGACCTACACCTGCTATGCCAAGACCTTGGAGCCCTCCCGGCTTATGTTCATCCCCCGGGAGGACTTTTTGGCGTTCGTGAAACGGCATCCCGATGTGGCCTTGCGGTTGGTGGAGAAGCTGTCCCGGGAGCTGAAGGTGTTCGGGGATAAATTGGTGGAGATCACCTCCCGGTCGGCCAAGGAACGGATGGCCCGGGTGCTATTGGAGCTGGCCCGGGCGTTCGGGGAGCAGGGGGAGGAGGGGTTGGACATCGGGGTGGAGCTCCCCCGGGGGGAGCTGGCGGAGATGGCCGGGGTATCCACAGAGACAGCCATCCGGATTCTCTCCGAACTCAAGGAGCGGGGCATCCTGGCCCTGCCCGGACACAGGATCGTGATCAAGAAGCTGGACGCCCTGCAGAGCCTGGCCCATCCCTTTCGGACGTTCCTGCGCGAGAATTTGGTCTGACCCCACGAAACCGGGGTTTCGTGGGCCCCCCATGATTGTGGATACTCCGGTCCCGTGAGCTACGGGGAGATGGTTGTTCTCAGGTATGGGTGAAATAATCGCCGGGGCTGGTGCGTCCGCTTCCGTGAAGGCCCCAGGGAAAGGGTGAAAAATTTTCAGGATGGAAAACCCAAAATGCAGGAATACCGTGTGAAAACGCTGATTGGGGTGGGGAACCCGTTGGGGAGGGATGATGGGGTGGGGGTGTACGTGGCGCGGGCCCTGGCGGGGGTTTCGGGCTGGCGGACCATCCCGGCGGGGCTGGCGTTGGAGAACGCCCTGGGGCTGGTGGAGCGGGAACGGCCTGAACTTCTGGTGATCGTGGACGCGGCCGACATGGGGCTCCCCCCGGGGAGCTTCCGCCGGCTGCCGCTGGCAGAGGCGGACGGGATGCTGGGGTCCTCCCACGCCCTGCCCCTGGGTTTCTTGGCCGGGATAATTCAGCGGGCGGTCCGGGAGGTGGTATTGGTGGGGGTGCAGCCTGAGGACCTCTCGCTGGGGGAGGGACTTAGCCCGGAGGTGAAGAAGGGCGCGGACGAGCTCATCTCCCTGCTGAGGGCTGGGAAGCTGGAGTTTATCCCCGGTTAGCTTCCAACTGCCTGTCGGGTTGAGTCCCTGCCGGCACGTTTCAAGTGGTTATGGCATGCCGTCCCATAAGCTTACTTAGTTTAGCGGACAGGTTAATGTTCGGGATGGGGGAAAGCTTCCGGGAGGTGCTGCGGGACCTTAAGGGATGAAGGCGGTGCACCTTGAGGTGAAGGGCAAGCATTATCTTGTGCGCACGGAGCCTTCCGGGCAGGCGTACCAGACGTTCCGGGCGGCGGGGATGGCCCCACCTCCCTGGGTGGTGGAGGGCGTTGGGTGCGTCCGCCCGCTAGTCTCTGAACCCCTGTTCCCAAGGCAAATCTCTACCTCGCGGTGTCAAACTTGGGCCATGGAGGCCGGGCCGAAGCGCTGGCGCCTAATGTAAGCGGCGGAGACAAGCTCTGCCGCTACAAACAAACACTCAACCGGCCCCCAAAGTAGTGTACTCAACCAGCCCAAAAGGTAGTGTCGCAGCTCGTCCGCGACGTTTCCTTGTTCAGCACCCGGAAGACGATGGTCCTCCATTGCCCCAGCGGCACCCGCGATACCTGCCCCGTCTTTGTACCTGTTCAGGGGTTCACGCAGCGCCACCCCTTAGGTCGGTCACCGGTGATTGTCCCTCTCCCACCGGTGGTCGCTTGATCGACCCCGTCGCGGGCCTGCT